>NZ_JBRILW010000037.1:0-40521 GCF_052977125.1 Shewanella sp. 30m-14
GAAGTGAAACGCAATATCGCCGATGGTAGTGTGGGGTCTCCCCATGTGAGAGTAGGTCATTTCCAGGCGCCAAATTATTCTCGAAAGAGAAGCGATAAAGCCCGTTGCTAATGCAACGGGCTTTTTTCGTATATGCGAACGCTGAAAAGAGCCACTCCTTACGTCGCACCGTCGCTGTGCTTAGCCAGAATAGAGCTATCCGTTTTAGGAGGCTTATCCACTTAAGCTGGCAACGATGCCACTCTTGATGATAAAGAGTCGCCAGCGGTCGATAAATACTGCTTCAATATCGACACTCCTTACGTCGTCTGTCGCAGAGCTCTCGCTAAGCAATGACATCTTTATTCAAATTGGTAGAAGTGCTTTGTAATTTTACCTTTCAGGTGTAGGTTTAATGGAGCGGTTTATCCAGTCATACATTTCTAAGATTAAGAATAAATTCATGAAGAAAACACTACTTGCTTTAGTACTCGCCTCCATTGTTAGTCATGGTGCGAGTGCTTGTACCGGAATAACGTTATCGACTAGCAGTAATGATCAAATTCAGGCTCGTACTATCGAGTGGGGTCATAATGACCTTAATAGTAAACTCATTATCTCACCTCGAGATTATCAATATACGGCGATTATGCCCGATCAGAAAAAAGGCTTAACCTGGAACAGTAACTATGGTTTTGTGGGGATTTCAGTCAGTGATGATCGCTTTATTGCTGAAGGCATTAATGAGAAAGGTTTAAGTGCAGGGCTCTTTTATTTCCGCAATTACGGCTCGCTTTCCAAGTATGACCCAAAGCAAACTGACAATAACATTACGGATATGGATTTTGTACGCTGGATGTTGACTCGATTTGAGACTGTCGCTGAGGTTGAAGCTGCATTAGATAAAATTAAGATTGTCACAGTCTACTTTGACCAGCAGGGTAATCCTTCACCGACTGCGCATTGGCGGGTATCAGATAAGCAGGGCAATAGCATAGTGATTGAAATAATGGATCACGGCAAAATAAATATTCATAAAAATACGGCTAAGGTGCTAACTAACTCGCCAGATTATAATTGGCAAGTGACCAACCTTAATAATTATATCAATCTTCATCCTGGGATAAGTCCACCACAGAAAATTAATGGTGTAGAGGCGCAATCCTTTGGTGTTGGTTCTAACTTTGTGGGCCTTCCGGGTGATATCTCACCGCCATCTCGATTCGTTCGTGCAGCGTTTTACGTCAATAGCAGTCCTGTGTTGAATAACGCTCAGCAGGCGGTGTCACAAGCTTTTCACATTTTGAATAACTTCGATATCCCAATTGGTAGTGAATTTAATGATAAATCCCACATTACTGATCTGCCGAGTGCGACTCAATGGACCTCGGTAATTGATCAGAGCAATGGTTTATTATTTTATAAAACCATGAATGACAGTGCGATAAAACGAGTTGATCTTAAGCAGCTTGATTTTAATGTTAAACAGGAACGCAAACAGCAGCTAGACAGTGGCCAATTTAGCTACCAAGAGGTGAGCGTTAACAACTAACCGCGAATAATGCTGATATCGGGTTTGAGCTTAGATACGGGTAAAAGCTGTTTAAATATAATAACCGACATAGAAAATCGATTAGGTTTTCATGCTTTATTTTATCGATTACTTCGAATGATATGTTGAAAAATATAGATTGAATGGTCTTAATTACTAGACATATTTATCTGGCTAGGTAGTCTAGGAGTCCTCAAACGGACGGAGGTACAATCATCCATGAACTTGGCAATTCTTTATTATGTTTATGATCCTATGTGTAGCTGGTGCTGGGGTTATAGGCAGACTTGGTTAGGACTGCAATCTAAGTTGCAAGTAGACTTTCCTGAACTCAATATTGAATATAGATTGGGCGGCCTAGCACCAGATAGTGATGAGCCTATGCCTGAAGAGATGCAGCAGTTTTTGGTGCAAACCTGGAGCAAAATTGCTTTGCAATTGGGCACAGCGTTTAATTTTGATTTTTGGCAGCAATGTAAGCCACGTCGTTCGACTTATCCGGCTTGCCGCGCAGCTTTACTGGCTCGAGAATCTGGCCTTGAAAAAGAGATGTTGCTCGCTATTCAACAGGCATATTATTTAGAGGCAAAGAACCCATCTGATGATGCCACTTTAGTTGAACTGGCGAACAAACTTGGGCTTGATAGTACGCAGTTTGCGATAGCGTTGAACAGTGATGAAACCAGGGCGATGTTAGAGGGGGAGTTAAACCGTACAAGGCACTTACCTATTCAAGGTTTCCCATCATTAGTTTTGTTAGTCAATGGCGAGTTATATTCGATTGAAATTGATTATCAAAATAACCAAAGCAGTTACCAGCAGATTGCTGCATTACTTGGCGAATAAACCTATTCAGCACAGCTAACTTGGTCGTCGCTGTCTATGGTCAACTCTAGGACTTTCATATATTGGTCGTGAGTAACGTAACCGCAGCGGCCATTAATGTGCTCCCCAGATGATAGTCGAATGCTGTATGCGTAGTCTCCGTCAGCTTGATCGGTATTGTAATGAATACGCATTGTTTGCGTAGGGGCAATATTATCAAATACTAAGTTATTGCTCGGCAGACTGACTTCGACTCGAGTTAAAATTTGTCCAGACTGATTAATGACCTTAACACTCGGCATAATAAATAGGTAAGTGTGATAGCCGATAAATAAACATATTGTTGAGAAAACCAGAAACAGTAAACCCGTTCGCATCCACTTTCCTTATCCTGACTCTAGGTCAAATTATTTATTCTTAGGTTCGCTAAGTATATAAAAGGTTTGAGTTATTTCATTTAATTTAGCGGCTAATAATCACCGCTCAATTAGGTTTAACCGCGAGCGATGGTTAAATCCGAAATATAACCGTGTTCGGTGCTCTGTAAAGCGTGTTTTAGCATGCCTGCAGCTTCATCAGCACTCATAAAGTCGCTGGTATTGGCTTGTTTACCACTGGTAGGCCAAAAATCGGTGGCCATGCCCCCAGGGTAGACAGCAATTAATTTCATTGGACTATTCTTTAGCTCTAAACGTACCGACTCGACCAAGCCTCTGACAGCCCATTTTGCTGCGCAGTAGGTAGACTCTTCGGCTTTAGCGACTAACGCAGCGGTCGACATGACGATGACCACCGTCACAGCTTGGTCTTTATAGCGCTTAACAGCTTCACGTAGTAAGAAAGCTGCTGAGGTAACGTTGTTATTAAGCAGTGTTTGAATAGCCTCAGATGATTGTGTTTCGATGGGGCCAAAATAGCCACTGCCTGCACTATGGATGATCATTGAAGGTGTTTGCGGCAGAGAATCAAACAAGGCCTCAACAGCATTAGCGTTGCATAAATCGGTAGTTTGAGTCAGGCAAGGCTGATTAATAACGGCTGAAATGTGCTGTAAACGTTCGCTATTGCGGCCTGTGATACAAATTGGGCTTTCATCGCCGTATAGTTTGGCGAGCGCTGCGCCTAGTCCGCTACTTGCACCGGTAATGAGTATCATAGGGTTCCTTGTTAAATACTTAAGCTTTTGTATATATGCGTTTATTCTATCTCTAGAATGACTTGCTCAAAGTCGATATATTGACCATCATCCACCAAAATGGCACTAATGATGCCCGCTTTATCGGCTGTAATATGGTTGCTCATCGTCATGGCTTCGATGGTGCACACGACCTCACCAAGCTTAACGTTTTGGCCGACAGTGCACAGCGGTGTGTGGCTATTTTTATCCGTGAGGTGAACCGTGCCAACCATAGGCGATAGCAGCTGATGTGTGTTGCTATCATCTGCACTGTTTGAGCTCACTGGGCGTGGTATTGCTGGGGCGACACTACTCGCTGGAGCGAGATATGCGTGTGTATTTGACTGCATCGGTACAGGGCTGTGGCGACAAATGCGCACCGACTCTTCACCTTCTTTAATTTCAAGTTCTGCAATATCAGACTCTTGCACTAACTCGATCAGTTTTTTGATTTTACGAATATCCATTAACTAGGTTGACCTTAATGTTTTTCAGTGGCAGTTAAGCGAGCTATAGCGGCTTGCAGTGCAAATTGATATCCCTGAGCGCCTAAGCCACAGATCACACCAATGGCTTTATCGGAAAAGTAAGAGTGGTGACGGAATGGCTCACGGCTGTGCACATTTGATAAATGAACTTCAATAAATGGAATGGCGACTCCAAGCAATGCATCTCTAAGCGCTACACTGGTGTGAGTAAAGGCGGCGGGGTTGATAATCACTATATCGGCATCGCTATTGTGAATAGCTTCAATCAGTAAGTGTTCGGCGTTTGATTGAATATGCTCTAATTGCACTCCGGCTTGAGTTGCACTCTGCTTGAGATCATCGACAATTTGATCCAGTGTATGATGACCATAGTGGCCAGGTTCACGGCGTCCGAGTAAATTTAAATTAGGACCATTAACTAATAAGATTTTTGCTTGGCTGCTCATGACAATTCCCTTGGAATACATTGTTGTGAACGCAGATTAATATGCGCTTATAGCGTTGATTTCAACAAAAAAACTGCTGCTTGTCGAACATTGTAGCTACATAGCCAAACTTTGTGAGTATTTCTCATCTCGACTCACCTCTTTCTACTTTGGCTTAAGGGCTAAAAGTTAGATTTATTTTGTCTGAGGGCTTTCGTCGCCCCTTTCTGTTTTTTTGTATCGACTCGGCGACGTTGGCTACCTTTAGTCGGTTTGGTCGCGATACGTTTTTTCTGCACAGCATTAACGCTGGCCACTAAAACAATAAACTGCTCAAGTGCGGTTTGGCGATTAAAATCCTGACTGCGGCTTTGCTGGCATTTAATGATGATTTTACCGCTTTTGGTAATGCGGTGATCCGCCTTAGCGAGTAAACGTTGCTGGTAATACTCAGGCAAAGAGGAACTTTTGATATCAAAAATAAGTTGTGCAGCCGTAGACACTTTATTGAGGTGCTGGCCTCCTGCGCCACTGGAGCGGATGAATTGCCACTCGAGTTCGCTGTCTTGAATCGATACTGAATTTGATATTTTTATTGTTGCCAAAGCAGTACGCCTATTTTGATGGTTTACCTGACGCGGAACTAGGCGTAGGCTCTTAAATTTCCTTTGCTCAATATTAACAGACTTTTAGCCGAAATAAGGGATGGTCTACTTTTCCTTCGCGGCGAGTTTGCTATTATCAAGCAATCATTACGTCATTATTGAGAATTACGGAGCCGATGTATGCTGTGTAAGATCCCTGATATTGCTAAGGGTGTGATCAGTTTATTTGCCAGTGGTCGCTTATCGACCCAGGATTACGGTCAGATCATGCAACCATTGATTGAGCGTTATCGCGACACAAGCGGTAAGATCTGTATCTATGTAGAAGCCGATGTTTTACTCGAGGGCTGGCAGCAGCAATCGTTAACAGGAAGCGGCGAAGTTCAGTTGCCAAATTTCGATGCCTTAGTGCTTGTCGGTGGTCCTGACTGGTTTGGTAATGCAGTGCGGCTCATGGGGCCATTTATGCAAGGTGAAGTGGCCTGGTATCCATTAGAACAAAAAGAGTTGGCTACACAATGGATCGCTGCTCGTACGGGCAATTAATCTTGGTATAATCGGGCAACATTCATTGCCGTATTTAAATAGAAGGATTTACAGATGTCTTTAACTAAACTGTCAGGGCTGTCATTGGTTTGTGCACTGGTATTTGGGCTGAGCGCTTGTGCGCCAGAAGTTGGCAGCGAAGCTTGGTGTAAACAGATGAAAGAAAAGCCATCTGGAGACTGGACGGCTAACGAAGCGGCCGATTACGCTAAACACTGTGTATTTAAATAAATATCAACAGTTTAACCGACTCGCATTGAAAATGAGAGCAAGTTCACTAAGCGCTAGATAATATCTTGTTTACAGTGAACTTTAGTCTATTATGCGAGTCTTAATCGCTACAATACGTTTTTTGTTAGCTTTATAAACCGAATCAATAGGTGAAGTTTGCGTCTATTTAGTCCCCAGTCTCTTTATAAAATGGCAGCTGTGCTGATCGCCGTTGTCCTCCTGCAATTTGCAGGCGGCAATCTTGGCGCGCACCAGTTACATTTAGGGGATCACGAGGAAGAAAGCGCGCCACACCCACATCTCGAATTTATTGCAGATGTTATAACCTCTGCTCAATGTGTAGACTGTACCTGCCCAATTGAACAGCAAGTCGTTAATGTCGATGACACCGCACATAGTCATACAATCAATAAAACCGAATCGAAAAGTTTTGAGTTGTGCCTCGATTGCCCTTGTCACGGCGGTCACGTGACGGCAATGTCATTTGTCTCTATCGTGCCATCAGTACCTGTGAGCGATGAGCTAAATAGTATTAACGAGCAATACCTTCCCCCAGAGCAACTCCCGGATTACCGCCCCCCAATCGTTTAACCCTATAGGGGTTGAAATCGGCTAGGTGATTTTCACCTTCAGCGCTACATACGCTAAGCGCCAACTTCAGCTTCGCTAAATCTTTATTACATTACTGTGTGGATCTTGCTATATCTCGCTTATTGACTCGATATTATTTGTGTCATCTGTGGGGTAAATCATGGGATCCATACTGACTCATATCGATTTACATCCGAGCGCATATTCATGCCATTGACACGACTGCAGCCTACATAGGCTAGGTGTTTTTTATCGCATAGAAGTGATGGCGTTCGGGTTGATAGGATCCACGATGAAAAAAACGATAATTGCCAGCCTGATACTCGGCCTTTTGGCAGGTTCAGTGACTAGGCTGCAAGCTGCGGACACTGAGCCTCAATTGCCCGAGTCTATGGCTCAAGCGCAAATTGGCGCCTCTACAAATAACATGGGGCAGTTTAACCATTGGCTTCCTGAGGTTATGCAACGCTTCAATAGTTTGCCAGAAGTGCAGGCTCAAGCTGCGCGCCGCCAACAGGCACAGTTAAACATGGCTGCGTCAGACAAGGCGGTTTATAACCCCGAGCTTGGTTTGGGTTACCAAAATGCCACCGATGACACTTATAGCCTAGATATCAGTCAGACTATCGATTGGGGCGATAAGCGTGGTGTTGCTACCCGTATAGCACAGCTTGAAAGCGAAATTTTACTGTCTACTATCACGCTAGAACGCAATCAGATGCTAGCCGAAAGATTGCAAGCGTTAGCTAATCAAAACCAGGCGCGTAAGGTGCTAGAGTTTCAAAAGCAGCAGTTCAATCGCGCCAAAGAGCAACTCGAAATTGCGCGTCAGCGCACCGAGGTGGGTGATATGTCGAGTGTTGAGTTGCAGTTAATGCAACTCGACGTTGCTAACAGCGCCGCTGATTACGCCTTGGGCGAGCAAGCATCAATTGCAGCAGATGGAGCCGTATTGGCATTGTTTGGTGAATTTGAACTGCCGTTTGAAGATTTTATTAATGCATTAACGCTACAAGCAAGTCGTTTAGAGGTATCACCAGAGCTGCCAGCACTTAAGAGTGCTTATCAACAAGTACTGGTTGCCAAAGTCGCAGTAGAACAAGCAAAGGCTGATGGTAGCGCCGATCCGAGTATTAGCCTTAGCGCAGAGCGTGAAGGTGACGAGAATAAGTTCGGTGTAGGCGTGTCGATCCCTCTACAGATTAGAAATAACTATAGCGAAGCTATTGCTGTTGCTAATCAAGGTATTGTGATTGCAGAGCAAGCCTACCTTGCCGAAGAACGTGTGTTGTTACAGCAACAAAAGCAGTTTTCATTAAGCCTTCCTCGACTCACTGAGCGCTATAAAGATTGGAGTGATTTAGTCCTTACATCAGGTACTAAAGCGGCCAAATCATTGTCACAACAGTGGCAGGCTGGCGACATCAATACTAGCGATTACCTACAAAGCCAAAGACAGATGAGCAGCAGCTATATAGCGGGTCTAACGCTCGAATCAGCCCTGTATGAAAACTGGTTGAACTGGATGGGTGTAAGTGGGCAATTGGAAGGCTACCTCAATAGTCAGCTATCAACTCAAGGTGCCAATGTGGCAGCTCTTGAGCAAAGAAAATAAAGGCTTAGATGATGAAAACGACAAATAATTCAACAGTACAACAAGTGATGCTTAACAATATGAACAGCACTGTAAAATCGAGCGTATTCGGACTAAATGCAATTACTCGTGCAATGAGCTTTGGCTTTTTGATATCACTAACCACGGCGTTTTTATTGCCTACGATTGCAACCGCTGGCGATGACCATGATCACGGTGCTGAAGAGATCATTTTGATGAAAGTACAAGATGATGCTCACGAGCATAACGCCGAAGAAGCCAACGCCCATGGTGACAGCCACGATCACGACGCTGATCAAGCAAATGCACTGGATGACGGTCATGATCACGATGCAGAACAAGAGAACGCACAAGGTGATGGTCATGGTCACGATGCAGAAGAAGCTGAAGCAGAGGCTCATGGTATTAAATTGACCGCTGAGCAAAAGGCATTGGCGGGTATCGAAGTCGCTCAGTTGAGTGAGCAAACTTTTAGTCTAGAAGCTGTCGCTACAGCCACCTTGGTCGTGGATAGAGACAGAACCGTCACTATTGCTCCTCAGGTAGATGTTCGCATATTAAAAAGAAGCGTTGTTCCAGGGCAAGAAGTTAACAAGGGAGATGTACTGCTAACGCTAGGCGGCGTCGCCGTGGCTCAAGCGCAAGCTGACTATATTAATGCCGCAGCAGAGTGGAGCCGAGTGAAGCGCATGAGCGCTAGCGCTGTCAGCGCGAGTCGTCGCCTGCAAGCTCAAGTGGATGCCGAGCTTAAGCGTGCCACGTTAGAAGCGATGAAGATGACGCCAGCGCAGATTAAAGCCTTAGCTAATGCACCAGAAACCATAGGTAGTTATCAGTTGATTGCGCCGATTACTGGTCGTGTTCAGCAAGATATCGCCATGTTAGGCCAAATTATACCGGCAGGTACGGCGCTAATGCAGTTAACGGATGAGTCACACCTTTGGGTAGAAGCTGAGTTGACGCCAGTGCAAGCTGAAAATGTCAGTATTGGTAGCAAAACAGTGGTCAAAGTTGGCGACAAGAGCATGGAAGGCACCATCATTGGTCGTTCACATGAGCTTGATAGCGTCACTCGTACTGAGCAGATCTTAGTGGCCTTTGAAAATGCAGGCCATGTGTTACATGCAGGTCAATTTGCTGAACTGTACCTTCCTGATGCTTCAGAAGGTGGGGTTATTTTACCTGATTCGGCGCTAACACGTAGTAGCGACGGTCACTGGCAGGTGTTCATCGAAGGCGCTGATGGTTTTGAAGCGATAGAGATTGAAGTGGTTGAGCGTCAGCGCGGCATGAACTTGGTGCGCGGTTTGGCGAAAGATGCTCAGGTTGTTGTGTCAGGTGCGTTTCTACTCGCCTCTGAGCAAGCTAAATCTGGTTTCGATATCCACAATCATTAAGAGGCTGCAGCTATGTTACAGAAACTCATAGACGTTGCCGTTCGCAACCGTCTGATGGTAGTGCTTGCGCTAATAGGCTTAGTTATTGCCAGTATCGCTATGCTACCAAAACTCAATTTAGATGCCTTTCCTGACGTAACCAACGTTCAGGTAACGGTTAATACTGCTGCCGAAGGCTTAGCGGCGGAAGAGGTTGAAAAGTTAATCAGTTACCCTGTTGAGTCGGCGATGTATGCCTTGCCTGCGGTGACTGAGGTTCGCTCACTTTCACGTACGGGTTTGTCGATTGTGACTGTGGTATTTGCTGAAGGCACTGATATTTATTTTGCGCGTCAGCAAGTCTTTGAGCAGTTACAAGCGGCACGCGAAATGATCCCCGACGGAGTTGGCGTACCTGAAATTGGCCCAAATACGTCAGGTCTTGGACAGATCTATCAGTACATCTTGCGTGCCACACCTGAGTCAGGAGTGAATGCTGCTGAACTGCGTAGTATCAACGACTACATGGTGAAACTTATCATGATGCCTGTGGGCGGCGTGACTGAAGTATTATCGTTTGGTGGTGAGGTACGTCAGTACCAAGTGCAAATAGAGCCAAACAAGCTATTGAGCTACGGCTTATCTATGGCGCAGGTCACTAGCGCGTTAGAGAGCAATAACCGCAACGCGGGTGGCTGGTTTATGGATCAGGGCCAGGAGCAATTAGTTGTACGTGGTTATGGTTTATTGCCTGCGGGCGATGCGGGTCTAAAAGCGATTGCACAAATCCCACTGACCGAAGTTGCCGGTACCCCTGTACGTGTGGGTGATATTGCTAAGGTCGATTACGGCAGTGAAATCCGCGTTGGTGCGGTGACAATGACGCGCCGTGACGAAGCGGGAAATACTCAAAATCTGGGTGAAGTGGTTGCAGGTGTTGTACTTAAACGTATGGGTGCGAACACCAAAGAAACGATCGACGATATTAGCGATCGCACTGCAATGATTGAGCAGGCGCTACCTGATGGTGTGTCGTTTGAAGTCTTCTATGATCAAGCAGACCTTGTTAATCAAGCCGTTACTACGGTACGTGACGCGCTATTCATGGCGTTTATCTTTATCGTGGTGATCTTGGCGCTGTTCTTAGTCAACATCCGCGCGACCATGTTGGTACTACTGTCTATTCCTGTTTCTATCGGTCTTGCACTGTTAGTGATGTCTTACTTTGGTATGTCAGCAAACTTGATGTCATTGGGTGGCTTAGCGGTTGCCATTGGTATGCTGGTGGATGGCTCGGTGGTGATGGTAGAGAATATCTTCAAGCATCTCACTCAACCCGATAAACGCCACTTACTAAACGCTCAAAAGCGCGCTTCTGGTGAGGTAGATCCTTACCATAGCGATGAAAATGGCACTAAAAATAGCGTTCATGATGAATCTAGCGGTGGTATCGCTATGCGCGTCATGCTGGCGGCTAAAGAGGTATGTAGCCCAATTTTCTTCGCGACCGCGATCATCATCGTGGTGTTTGCACCCTTGTTTGCCCTTGAAGGTGTTGAGGGTAAGTTATTCCAGCCGATGGCGGTGAGTATTATTCTTGCGATGATCTCGGCATTGTTAGTTGCCTTGATTGCGGTACCTGCGCTTGCGGTATATCTATTTAAACGCGGCGTTGTGCTACGAGAAAGTGCGGTGCTTAAGCCGATTGAGTCCGTTTACCGTAAACTATTAAGCATAACCATGGCACACCCTAAAGTGTTGGTGATTGCATCTGCTGTCATGTTTGCCATGAGCATGATGTTATTGCCAAGGTTAGGGACAGAGTTTGTACCTGAACTTGAAGAGGGCACCATTAACCTGCGTGTCACCCTTGCTCCTACGGCAAGTCTTAGCACATCACTGGATGTTGCCCCAAAGCTTGAGGCGATTCTGCTTGAATTCCCTGAAGTGGATTACGCCCTAAGCCGTATTGGTGCTGCTGAGTTAGGTGGCGACCCTGAACCTGTTAACAACATCGAGATTTATATCGGATTGAAACCGGTTGATGAATGGGTAAGCGCGGAAAATCGCTTTGAACTGCAACGTAAGATGGAAGAAAAACTTAACGTCTATCCAGGGTTACTGTTTACCTTCTCCCAGCCCATTGCGACTCGCGTCGATGAACTGTTGTCAGGTGTTAAAGCCCAGCTAGCGATTAAGATTTTTGGACCCGACTTAGATGTATTATCTGAGCGCGGCCAAGTGCTGACCGATTTAGTCTCACAGATCCCAGGTGCGGTAGACGTATCACTGGAGCAGGTCAGTGGTGAGGCGCAATTAGTTGTTCGCCCTAAGCGTGATCAACTGGCTCGCTATGGCATTAGTGTTGATGAAATCATGGCGCTGGTTAGCCAGGGTATTGGTGGCGGGAGTGCAGGCCAAGTTATCGATGGTAATGCGCGTTACGATATTTACGTGCGTTTAGATGAGCAATATCGTAGCTCTCCAGATGTGTTAGAAAACTTGCTATTGACGGGCGTCAGCGGTGCTACGGTTCGTCTTGGTGAAGTCGCCGATGTTGTGATTGAGATGGCACCACCTAACATTCGTCGTGATGATGTTCAGCGCCGCGTTGTGGTGCAGGCTAACGTTTCTGATCGTGACATGGGCTCAGTGGTCAATGATATTTACGCCATCGTGCCTCAGGCTGAACTTCCACCGGGTTACACAGTAGTTGTGGGCGGTCAGTATGAGAACCAGCAGCGTGCTCAGCAAAAGTTAATGTTGGTCGTACCTATCTCTATCGGTTTGATTGCACTGCTACTGTATTTCTCTTTTGGCTCAGTAAAGCAAGTTGGCTTGATTATGGCCAACGTACCGCTGGCCTTAATTGGTGGTGTGGTTGCACTGTTTGTCAGCGGCACTTATCTGTCGGTGCCTAGCTCTATTGGTTTTATCACCTTGTTTGGGGTGGCGGTGCTAAACGGAGTGGTATTGGTCGACTCTATTAATCAACGTCGAGCCAGCGTTAAAGAAGAGACCGACGAGACGCTCTATGATGCGGTTTATGAAGGCACGGTAGGGCGTTTACGCCCAGTACTGATGACGGCACTAACCTCAGCATTAGGCCTTATTCCAATCCTGATTTCGTCAGGAGTAGGAAGTGAGATCCAGCAGCCGCTAGCCGTGGTGATTATCGGTGGTCTCTTTAGTTCGACAGCGCTGACCTTATTAGTATTACCGACGCTTTACCGTTGGTTATATCAAGGGCGCAAGTAATACCTTTGAATATCTGGTGCTCATTGCAGCACCGATATTCAAGCAAGTTTAATCTTTTGAACCTCCATTATGGATAATGGAGAAGGCTTGAGAAATAACGCTGACGCATTAGTCTGCCATCAGTGTTATCTCTTGCTTTTTAGCTACGGTTTGCAAGTTGTTAATACAGCGCTTTAGTTATTAAGGGGCGAGTCATATGAAATGTTTTTATTCCATAATGATGCTTGCGGTTATGCCTAACCACCTTAATGAATAAAGTGCCAGCATGGCTGGCATATTTAGTACGCGGAGCGGGATCGCTCCGCATTTTCTAGGCTGTTTATGCTTATGTGGATGATTGTATTGATTTCATGTGTAGACTGATTCTAATAGCATATACACGATGTTAAGTGATAGGCGGTATCATGGCTGATACTCTTTTTAAATTGCAGAGACTTATATGTGAACAGCAAAAGAGAGGCTTGGCAAATAGCTGAAAGTGAGTCTTCTACATTACGTTTTAGGACGGTTAACTAGAATCAAATTGCGTCTCAAATACTCGTTTACAGTCGAACACTCAAGAGTTGAGCTATTGGCCCGCAGAGCGACTCCCCTTTAAAGGCTCTACTTTAAAGCTATTCTTCAAAGGCTATCTTTTAAAGACTCTGATTCAAAAATATCCTTTAAATTCCTCTTAAAAAACTACCCATCAAAAATCCCCTCTGTAAAACCTACTGTAGCGATCATTATTTAGCTTACGCTGATGATAGCGCTGTAATCTCAACTATCTTTTATGGAGTGAGCCAAAATGCATTTATAGAGTGAATCAAAGTGGGTTGACTTAGTTTATGCATTCTAAAGTAACCATCGCCATAGGGAGATAAGGGATGTTAGCGAGCCGATTGTGGAAGATCACCGGGCTAGGCGTACGCCGATTTGTAGGCTTGAGCCTGTTTGTTGCATCGATGGCGGCGGCAAATCCTTGGGAAGCCGTGGGTACCACTTATGGTACTCAAGCCAGTGCCATTGGCAGTTATGCCAATGGGTGTTTGAAGGGGGCTCAAGCGCTGCCACTGGTTGGCAAAGGTTATCAGGTTATTCGTACCGCAAGACAGCGTTATTATGGTCACCCCAGTCTGATACGATTTATAGAGGGTTATGCTACCAAGCTTAATCAGCAAGGCTTCAGTGATATTTTGGTCGCCGACATGTCGATGCCAAGGGGCGGCAATTTTACTAAGGGACATAGCAGTCATCAGATAGGGCTAGATGTTGATATTTGGTTGAAGCAAACGAGTCAGCCGTTAACAGAGGCTGAGCGTGAGCAGCCTACCCCCCTTAAATTGGTCAATAAGAAGCAGTTCAAACTTGATACTCAGGTATGGTCTAAGGCGCATACTCAAATGCTAAAGCTGGCCTCAGAAGATGAACGTGTTGCAAGGATATTTGTCAGCCCCGTGATTAAGCAACACCTTTGTGATCTGCGCTTAGCTAATGATTCCTGGCTGAATAAGGTTCGTCCTTGGTGGGGCCATACCTATCATATGCACGTTAGACTGAGTTGCCCTGATGATAACCCTTTTTGCCGAGATCAAGCGGCGATCCCCAGCGGCAATGGCTGTGGTGAGCTGGGCTGGTGGAAACAACAGTTGACTCAAACTCAGGTTGAAAAACCGAAACCGCTTGCGTCTAAATCAACTGCGACAGCAGAAGCTAAGCCAAAAAGCAAAAAAGCTAAGGTTAAACCTAAGCAGTGTTCGGTGATGGTCGCGGCAAAGTAGTAGTGATTTAATATGTTAATTTGCCCGTAAAAAGCCCCTCGCAGTTATCCGCAAGGGGCTTTTTAATGCGCTTAATCTTCTAAGCCATCACTGAAGTGCTTAAACCTTATGCTGCCGATAACGCTAGGCGCAACATAATTTAATGATTGAGCGCATAGCCGCCTTTAAGGTGCGAGATCTGCTCGAAGCCTAATCTTTGCATCGCTTGTGCAGCGATCATCGAGCGGCTACCGCTGCGACATACCAGTACCCAAGGTTTGTCTTTTTGGTGTTGATGTTCTTGAATAAACTGTACTAGCCGAGTCAAAGGCACATTTTTATTTGAGCCATCGGCATGGTTGAGAGCATATTCATGGGGCTCGCGGATATCGATTATCCGTACCTGACTATCATTATGCATCGCTGCCGCTAGGCTATTGGAGTCATATTCTTTGATGGCAGACTTATCACAGCTGCCCACGTAGGCACCGCACATAATTTCTGTCCCCACTTCATCATTTAGGTGGCTATCGAGCTGCGCTTTACGTACCACAAAGTCCGCTTCAGATATTTGCTGCGTTAATACCGCGTTAAGCAGCGAATTACGCATCATCTCTGCGCTGAGATTGGTGGTGAACTCATTATTGTAATCATGGCTTGCGCAAATGAGCGTATCGGGGCTGAGGCTGTTTTTGAGTCGTTTTAGGCTGCTAAACAGCGCCGAACTTGAGCTCGAATCAAAATTGGTTCGACCTAGACTTCCCATTAAAATCGTATCGCCAGTAAAAGCATACTGAACCTGCAGTTGCTCACCTTGCTCGCCTTGCTCAGCTGCACAGAGGAGTAAGCTTATGCTATCGCTGGTGTGACCCGGAGTCGGCACTTTTATTAATTGCTGTGAGCCAATCGTAATCGCCTCATACTCCCCGCCAAATTGCTCGATGGTTTGGCTCTGATAAGGCCAGCCTAAAATATCGCTATCTTGCTCGGCTAAGTAACGGTTAGCTAAGACTTCACGCCCAGACACATGATCGGCATGTCCGTGGGTGTCGATAATCGCAACAGGGGTGAGTTGCTGGCATTGCAGCAGTGTATCAAGTCGGCATTGCAGCTCTGGGAGCGGGTCAATAATGATTGCTTGTTTACTAACTTTATCAGCATAAACCCAAGTGCAACTAGCGCCAGAACGCAGCTGTAATAAGCCATCTAACTCGGCTTTGTCTGTCGTATCATTCGCGATGTCGACAACTAAGCAGCTTTGGGTTAAGGCTTGAGAGGCCATTTTGATGCGCTCACAAGCAGTGTCTACATCAGCTTGGGTCATGGCTGGCCCGAAAGACATTCGAATGGCAGACTCGCTTTGCCAAGCAGGTAAGCCCATGGCATCGAGTACAAAGCTGCGGGTGACCTTAGAACTGCAGGCTGAGCCTGAGCTGACACGAATATTAGCGGCATCAAAGAGGTCCATGATCTCTTTGCTACTGAAGTTAGGTACGGCAAAGTTAATTGTCGTTGGCACACTATGTTCAAAACTATTATTAAACACCACCTGCGGAAAACACTGAGTCAAGGTATCTGCAAGCTGCTGTCTGTAGTTGTGTAGTGCCTCGTTGTTACTAAACGCAGAGTGTTGCTTAGGTAGTAGCATCTTAAATATCACGTCAAGTGCGGCCATCCCTGGTAGGTTCTCAGTGCCTGAGCGTAAACCACTTTCTTGGCCTCCTCCTGCAATAAAAGGCGTGAAAGGTGCACCTTCTCGGATATAAACAAAACCTATCCCCTTTGGTGCGTAGAGCTTATGGCCGCTAAATGGCGCGTAATCAATGCTTGTTTGTTCAAGATTGAGTGCAGTTTTACCTAGGGCTTGCACACAGTCGACCATCCAAAATATAGCAGGATTACTGCTACGGATAGTGTGCTCTAACTGTTGTAGGTCTTGAAATACGCCAGTCTCATTATTAACAGCCATGGTACAAATCATCAGCGCACTGGGAGCTTGTTGGCGAATAACATCATGATCGAGTAGGCCAAAACGATCGACTGGAATAGCTTTTACCTCAGCTGGTATATCTAGCACCTTAAGCCAATGTTTGAGAGATTCGGGCACCGCTTTATGCTCGGTGGCGCCATAGAGTACGCTGTAGCTTTTCCCCGCTTGTATCTGAGTCTTCGCCGCAATCAGCGCTGAAAGGATCGAGGTTTGGATCCCTTCTGTTGCACCACTGGTAAAGATGAGCTTACCCGCACCACTACCGAGTGACTGTTGCGCGTGTTGACGGGTTTGCTCCATCAGATTTTTGGCTTTTAGGCCTGTGATATGGCTGCTACTTGGATTACCAAACAAGGTTTCCATGGCTGATAGCGCAGCGGCTGCAGCTTCAGGTAAGACTGGTGTAGTGGCATTAGCGTCAAGATAGATTTGAGTTAACTCATTTAGTTTATTCATTATTCATGGCTCTTATTTTTATAATTGTGCCGTTAAAATACTGTTATTCTTTTTTGGTATAACTAATTCTGCTTGGCTATATTAGCAGCTTGGCAATAATGATCAAGATCACAAATTTGACAGCTTGAGTTATGGCTAATGTGAAGAGAAGAGCTTATCGCTAATAAAAAAAGCGCCCGATTGGGCGCTTGTTAGAATTGATGAGAGTTCGGGCTTGAGATGACACGCTTACTCATTGATATTCGCTTTTACCTGTTCGATAAGGTTTGCCCATTGAGGGTAGTCAGCTAAGGCTTGAGTTAGCTCGCCCCAAGGTGTCATCACTTTTTGTTGATAAGCAATAGAGTCGCTGTGGCCGTTCTTTAATAGATAAAGGTAGTAAAACGCAGATGCCCGATAGTTTGCCGCGCAGTGCACTAAGATCTGCTTACCTTGATTAGCCTCCATGATGCTAAAGAAGCGGCCAACATCATCTATTGTTGGGTTTTGCCAATCAACATTAATTCCTTCATAGTCCATACCAGCTTGAGTGACCAGCTCAGCTTCATTGGAGTACCCGTTAGGGTTTTCTGTTGGGATTAAGTTGATCACCAGCTCGATACCTGATGCTTTTAGCGCTGAAAATTCAGACTTCTTAGGTAGACCGGACGTTATGACCTTGCCATCATTAAATTGTATCGCTTTTATTTGTTGTAGCTCGTCAGGCGTGATGGAAGCCATAGCGAATGGGCTGAGAAAGCTAAGTTGCAAAACAATGAGTAAACTGACAAAGCGCATTATTCTATCCTTGAAATATTGATACTGACTGCTATTAAACCTTAACTTTAATGACCACTTTTCTCACCTTATTTGCGTTAGCACCAGTGCCTGGCATATGGATATCACCAGGGAAAAACAAGGCAAACATACCTGCTTTTAGTGGAATAAAAGCGGCGTCATCTTTATTCGATTCATAATCAAAATTAGCGTAGTCGTGTTCGCCATAGTATGGCTTCGACGGGGTTTGGTTAGCTAAAGGTAGGTAACCGAACTCCTCTTCGCCACTCACTACATATTGCACATCAATATACTGCTGGTGGACTTCAAATGCTTCAAGTTCTTTAGGCTGGGTCTGGTAATCATTAACGATAACAAACAAGTTCTTGCCTTCGAGTTCATATTTACCTACTTCAAGCAGGCTAAAATCGGTCGTTGCAAGATGCTCAAGGGCTTTAGCAATTTGTGGGTTAATCGCAGCATAGATGTCGCGGTTCGCTAACGTATCAACAATCATGATGTTTGCTCGCAGTGGTCGAATCTGACCAATTAATTAGTTAGACAAAAGCACGCCAATAGACGCACCGTTTATAGGGCGAAGTGTAACGCTAACTTAAGTTAGGCGATACAAGATAATACTTCCTGTTGCGTCGATTAAGCATCAAGTTTAGGGTATGACGTAGACTGATTGAAACTGAAAATAATTAACCGAATAAGGATGAGTGTGTCTGCATTACGATTTATCGCTGGGCCAAAGGCTTTTAACACTCTGAGCGAGAATGGATTTAAACCTGAACTGTTTTCACGCTTGCTGGCAGCCTCGGGCGGGCCTAAGTGGATCGGTATTGCTGGGCTCGACCGCTATCTTTTTACCGAGTTCTTTAAAGACTTAAATCAGCCGCTGCATACTCTCGGCGCTTCATCGGGGGCGTGGCGACTGGCATGTCTAGCGCAAGCTAATCCGCAATCAGCTTATGACCGATTAGAAGCGCTTTACATTGGTCAGCGTTACGATACTAAACCGACAGCAAAAGAGGTCTCTACTCAGGTTGCAGGCATTATAGAGGGATTATTGGGGAGTCGCGGTGCGGTTGAGATTGCTGGACATGAACAGATCAATAGCCATTACATTGCGTGTCAGGCAAGGCACCTTAACCAGATGGGTGGACGTGGACCATTAGCTTTGGGGCTAGCGACTGCTGCCATGACCAATTTTGTTAATCGAAAGAGCCTATCTTGGCACTTTAAGCGCTGCGTTTTTGGTGTTGATAAAAAGTGCTCCCCTTATGCCGACCTTAACGATCTGCCGAGTCAGTTTTACTCGTTATCAGAAGCTAATATGCATCAAGTCTTGTTAGCGACAGGCTCTATCCCTTTGGTGCTGTCTCCGGTTACCCAAATTGAGGGGGCGCCCAAAGGGCACTATTACGATGGTGGCATTACTGATTATCACTTTGACTTGCCCTTACAACAGAGTTCAGGCCTTACTTTATACCCACATTTCTACCCTAACATGTCACCGGGCTGGTTTGATAAGTCCTTGTCTTGGCGGTTGGCGAAAGCCAATTATGACAATGCACTTATCTTGGCTCCCACTCAGAATTACTTGCAGGGTTTGCCCTATGGCAAGTTACCCGATAGAGAAGACTTTAAGTACTTAGACACTGATAGCCGAATTAAGTATTGGCGTCAATCCGTGGCGATTAGCCAAGTATTAGCTGATGATTTAGCTGATGTTATAGCTAAAGGGACCTTACTACAGCGGATTGAGAGGTTATAGCCTATCTGCATGTTTGTGTAATAAAGCCCATCGTTTTCCTGTCTATTAGGTAGGGAGAAGCTTGGTGTTGTGTGCTGGCTGAAATTTGTTCAGCTGCTACACTTTAGCTTTATTGACATAAGTCAAAATACTGTGGCCTACCTATTAAAGGGGGGAGGTTATTATGCAGACACAAGAAATGGCGTTATTAACCCATGACACCTTGTTGTTACCCGAAGGGCGTTTGGAGATCCGTGTGATCGATCCACGCTATCTGAGCATGATCGCTGAGATCCTCAAAGGTCATTACCCGCTTGTTTTTGGAGTGGGGAGGGAAAATAGTAGCCTACCTTGCTATGAGACGGCGACTCAATGTGAAGTGATCGATTTTAATCTGCTTGATGATGACTCTTTAGGTTTAGTGATTGAGGGTAAGCAAAGAGTGAGAGTACTGTCGGCTGCGCAACGAAAAGATGGTATTTGGATCAGTCGCGTACTACGTAGCAATAATTGGCAACATGAGCCCATTTATGGTGAGTTTGAGTTAATTAGCGCCGCCCTAGAGCAGTTTTATGAAGTTAACCCGGATCTATTTGGTTTGTATGAAAATGACGTCCACCTTGAAGATGCGTCTTGGGTGAGTCAGCGCTGGTTAGAGGTGCTGCCTCTTTATAATCAAGATAAGCTGCGCTTACTTGACCAGCCAAATTGCCACAAGACAATGAATTTTGTGCTGGAGTTAATTAAATCCCATGCTAGGGATAATCAGCACTCTTAAGTCATTTTGATAATAGGCACTTTTTAGTCGATTTTGATAATAGACTGCTATTTGCTAAAGTAGCGCCACTTTTATTATGCATACCTCTATATTTTGAGTCTTATGAGCTCCTCTGTTCGCGCTACCCAAGCCTCCTATGTGGTGTTACCGGAAACAGTAACCGATAAACCCACAGTGTTTAGCTTCCTCATTAGTCAGTTTCCCACAATCGCCAAAGCCGTGTGGCAAGCACGTATTGTTGAGGGAAAAGTGCATTGGCGCGATGGCACGCCCATTACTCTAGATACGCCTTTTGCCCCTCGCGAACGGGTCTATTATTACCGTGAAGTAGAGTGCGAATCTATCATCCCCTTTAAAGAACAGGTTTTACTACAGACGAATGCGTTTATGCTGGTATTTAAGCCTCATTTTTTAGCGGTGAACCCGAGTGGTAACTTCGTTAATGAGTGTTTGGTTAACAGGTTGCGGATAAAGACCGGGAACCAAGAGATAGTGGCGGCTCATCGCCTAGATAGAGCGACAGCGGGCGTGATGCTGCTAAGCCTAAATAGCGATACTCGACATGACTACCATGAGTTATTTAAGCGTGGCGAGATCTGCAAAACTTATCAAGCGATAGCGCCCTTAAATGCTGAGGTTAACTCACTGATAACCCAAGGCGCATTAAGTCTTCCTATGGCATGGACGGTTAAAAACCGTTTGCAGAAAACGGTTCCAAGTTTTCTGATGTGCATTAGCGAAGGTGAGGCCAATAGTCACTCTACGATCCGCTTAATAGAAGTGCATAATGGTTTTGGCCTGTTTGAGCTTGAGCCTATCACCGGAAAAACCCACCAACTAAGGCTACATATGATGAGTCTCGGTATGCCACTTTTAAACGACAGACTTTACCCAGAATTACTCGATAAAGCGGCCGATGATTTCGCGGCGCCGCTGAAATTGATGGCGAAGCGCTTATGCTTCACCGATCCCATCACTCACGAGTATATCGATGTGAGTTGCGAAGGTTTTAACCTGCAAAATGAAGTACAAAATCTATAGCTGTTTTACGAACTTATTGATTGGCACGCTCTTGCTAGAACCTAGAACCTAGAACCTAGAACCTAGAACCTAGAACCTAGGACCTAAAACCTAGAACCCGCTAGCATTCAATTCCAGCATTTAACCTTTGCGCCATGAACAGCCTAGAGCACTCGCATGCTCGTTTCGAGGACGCTTCGCGGCTAGAGCGGACTTCGTCCTGCTATACAGTCAAAAGGCGACATAAATACCGACCTAAAAACAGGCATCGCTTTTATCTTCTCTTTCTTTTGCTTGTTGTCTTGGCTTTTCCGTCTTAGCTTTCTAGGCTTCTATCGGCCGTTAGGGCTTTGCTTTTGCCTAGGAACTAGGATCTCTAACCTGCTTTTCCTAAGACCTAGGTTCTAATGCCTCGGCGGTAAAAACTCGGTTTCACTCATGTCGGAATGTAATACGCCTATTTTGGTGGGGGCACCCGTTGCTGCAATCTCTACAATGCCAATACCACTATTATTAACTAAACGCTTGCTGCGCTCGCCATTGGGGCGTCTGCCTCGAATGGACATACGCTTGCGCTTAGTGAAAAAGTTAAGTGGCGAGAAGTGACCATATAGCCAGCCGTTAAATTTGTCGAAAACGGGGAGTAGCTTTTCTGGAAATTGATTCTTAAAGCCACTGCAGGTGATTTGGTAAATCTGTGGCCCACCATGACGAAAACGAATACGTACATCATAGCTAAACGAGTAATGCACATCGCCCGATAAGATGATGAACTGCTCAGGTGTTTTTCTGTGCTGAAAGATACTCAGTAAGGTATTGGCTGTGCCTGGGTGAGCCATCCAGTTTTCAGCATCAACCAGTAAAGACCCACCACAAAGCGTGGCGACTCGTTGTACTGTCTCAATCAGCTTTACGCCATACATAGGAGCTGGCGATACTATGATGACATTAGGTTGATTGACTAACTCCGCTTGAAACTCCATTAAGGCTTCCCAGTCCATTAGCCCTGATGGCTTACCTAGGTTCGACTCACTGCGCCAGCGTCGAGTACGGGTATCGAGCACTAACAGTTTAGGTGTGGTTTGTAGGCTGTAATGCCAACGTTCGAAGCTAAGTAATTTATCGATAAGGCTATCTTGGGACTCTGCATTGGGATGCTTAAAAAATCGATTTAACTCTGGAGTGATGTCGTTATCGAAACGCTTGGGCGCATTGCCAAGCCCTTGGAAAAGTGTGTAAGCAATCAGTGCATTACCTATTATTCGTTTTGAAAAAGCATGGTTGTATGCGGCGAGTTCCCATCTAGCTGTGAGGTTCCAGTCATCGGTGATATCGTGATCATCGAAAATCATATAAGTCGGCACATGTGCCATTAAGCGCCGAACTTGTTTTAAGCCTGCTTTAAACGCTAAAAGATGGGTCCACTCTCTCTGCCACCTTTGATTATTGACCTTGCTTAAGCCGATAACATCTTTTGGGATCTCAATGAGCTCCCAAAGCTCTGGTGACCAGTAGAGTAGGTAGAGCGCCATCAACTCATTGAGACTGACGAGGTGGTTTTCAGCGATTGATGAGGTAAAAATAGGATGGTTGATGTACCAACGAGCAATGAGCGTTTTAGCCTTGTATTGGGTTTTAGGTAATAAATGTGTATGACGACGATACATGGCGGCAGGCTGGTAACTAATATGGCTGGAGTCAGGCAGTGGAGCATCGACAAACTGTTCTTGCTGCAGATCAAGCAGCTTAATAACCTCGCCAATGGCATAGAGCATAGGCCCCGCAATATCATCAACATATACCTGATCTCCACTCATCATAAGTAATGCGGGGCGATCTGAAATCTCTTTACACTCTAGTAATTGGGTATCGGCGGCGACTAAGGCGTCACTGCTATGATGATGTGCGTTACGGCATGAGCCGTGCATCAACTTATCGATTTGGGGCTTGATGGTAAACCGGCATGCTTCTTCTCCGGGATAGGTTAACCCATCAATCTGATGGAATAGTTCACCTATTTCGCTATCAAAAAGTCGATACTCAAGGGCGATATCTTTTGGTAATAGTCGGTCTTGAGACAGACGGAGCAGATATTGGTATGCGTGTTTCCCAAGTGGGATGCAGTGGACTTCACAGTCGTTTAACTCGCGGTCAAATTCGGCGCCAATTAACGTTAAACGTAACCTTGATAGAGGTTGTTTACTAACAAACCATAAAGTGAAGTGCTGCTCATCGCAATGGCGCAGCATTGGGCCAGCAATAATGAGCGGAAGAGAGTGTGCTGATGGCATTAAAACGCTCTGCAGTAAAAGTAAGCTTTCTCAAGAGTAAACCAGTGCTTAGCGGAAGAAAACCCCTTATGCTAGCTCGTCAATATGCTCGTTGATGTTTGAGTGCTTATGTATATTATTGCAGTGGCAAACTCTTTATTCCTGTGACTCCCGCCACAGATAACGCTCAACACCAGCGGTGTAGCGCATTAAGCTGTGAGCGACTTGCCAGTTTAGCGAGTAAAAGCACGCTATCTTTTAAGGTTGGAATCGCAACTGCCTTTGAGCAGCCAGCCTCCGTAACGCAATGGCTGGCTTAACGATAAAAATCGATAAAACAATAAAAATAAAGAATGATCATCATGATGAATACGCGCTTTAAAAACTTACTCATACGCAATCTTGGTGCCACCGATCAGCTAGCCTTGCTGAGATTCGGAGCGTTGCTATTGAAGATCGGCTTGACCTTTTTTGCTGCCGATACCTTTGGCTTATCTCTTACTAGCCCAGTCTTATACTGGGGGATGAGTTTAGAAGCGCTCTATCTAGGTGTTACTTTTTGGCATCGAGGTTCAATTGCTCGTCTAGATAATGGCTTTTTCATCGTCTTGCTAATCGATACCCTGTTTTGGATCTCCTGGCTTTATTTTACAGGCGGGGCAACGAATGCATTTATCTCTTTGCTGCTATTACCCATTGCTATTGCCGCGGTTGTTTTACCCCAGTGGGCCCCCTGGGCTTTGGCACTTTTGTCGACCTTTGCCTATAGTTTGATGATTTTTTCAGTGCCCGAGAGTCAGATGAAACACCATGGTATGGATATGAGCTCTCATTACCTTGGTATGTGGTTTAACTTCTTGATCTCGGCATTGGTACTGACCACCAGTGTGGCCTATATTGCTCAGCGCATGCGAAAGCAGGAGGTTGAGCTAGGTTATATGCGCGAGGCACAATTACGCCAAGAGAGGTTACTGGCGCTGGGGACTGCTTCAGCGCAGATGGCGCACCAATTAGCGACGCCATTAGCGAGCTTACGTTTGCTGGTGGATGAAGCAGTGGAAGAGCAGAGTAGTGAGCCTGAAATATTGCAAGAGATGAACACCGCCATCGTGCGATGCGAGCAAACACTCAACTCGCTGCGAATGGCAACAGAGTCTATTCGAGAGCAGAGGCTGAGCTTGTTGACAGCCAATGAATTGTTAGCCACGCTGCAGCAGCAAGTATTGTTATTAATGCCTGAAATCACTTTAGAGCTGAAGTACCTCAAAACGCCAACAGATATCGCTGTTGATCAGGTTGTAATAAAAACCGATGCCAGCTTACTTCCAGCCCTACTGGCGTTGGTCGAAAATGCCAGCAGTGCAAGTTTGGCTCACATTGGTGAAGCCAAGGTTGTTGTGTCGGCGCTGATAGCGACAGAAAGTGACAGTTTATGTATTTCGGTTAAAGATTTTGGCGCGGGGATCCCCAAAGAGATGCAATTACAATTGGGGCGTAAGTTGATCGAAAGCGAAAGAGGGATGGGGATGGCATTGCTCCTGAGTAACGCAAGCTTTGAACGTTTGGGTGGACAGTTACTACTTGGCAGCGCAAAAGAGGGCGGCACGGTTGCTGAGGTTTGTTTTCCTATCAGCCAGAAAATGTTGACACAAGGAGCGGCATAATGACAAATAAGCTGCTTATTATTGAAGACGATACAGCCTTAGCCAGTGTATTAGCTCGACGCTTAACTAAGCAAGGATTCGAGTGTCGCCAGAGTCACGATGCCAGCCAAGGTTTATTATTAGCGAGGCAGTTTCGTCCAACTCACGTGTTGTTAGATATGAAGCTAGAGCAGGAGAATGGGCTAAAGCTTATTTCACCCATCAGGCAACTATTACCGAATGTGGTGATGGTATTGCTAACCGGTTATGCCAGTATCGCCACTGCTGTAGAGGCTATTCGCCTCGGAGCCGATAATTACTTGGCTAAGCCTGTTGATACCCAAACTTTGCTAAATGCACTATCAGCCACAGCAGTCGAGAATGGGAGCGAGCCCTTAACTGAAGAGCCATTATCACCAAAACGCTTGGAGTGGGAACACATTCAGCAGGTGCTAAATGCCAATAACGGTAATGTGTCTGGTACAGCTCGTCAGCTGGGAATGCATCGACGCACTTTACAACGCAAGTTATTAAAAAAACCTACGGCGGATCATCGTGAGGTGTCATAGCGTAAAGCTTAGCGTTTTGTAATGGAAATCGATTTTGTTTGGCATAGTGATGGTTTAAATGGGAGAGTTTCGGTGTAATGTATTGATGTAGGGTTATACTGTACGCAGAGTGGCATCAATACAGAAAGTAGCAATTATCTATGAAAAACTCCCCCGCTTTTGCGACCGATACTTTTTTGCTCGACAATCCTAATGACTTAATTTCGTTAGATAAGTGGCAGAAAACGGTTAATTTACTTGCCAAGTTGTTCGATGCGCCAGCAGGCTTCTTAGTGCAGTACACCAAAGAAGGTTTCCAAGTCACAATCTCCAGTGAGCAGGAATCTAACCCCTACGCTTCGGGTGTGGTCATTGAGCCAGAAGTAAACATTTTTTGCCGCAAAATAGTCGAGACGGGTCAGGCATTATACGTCAACAATGCTGTGTTAGATCCTTGCTGGGATAGCAACCCTGAAGTCCATAATGATGGCTTTCGCTCTTATCTTGGCGTACCGGTGTTTTGGCCTTGTGGTACAACGTTTGGCACGTTCTGCGTGATGGATTATAAAGCGACTGACTATCAAAAAACTTACATTGAATTGATCGCTCAGCTTAAAGAACTTCTAGAGTCGGATCTTGCCTTAATTGGTAGCTATGCGCAGATGCAGCAATTGGCCATCACCGACTCACTATGCAACATCAACAATCGACGTGGTTTTAATATATTGGCGGAGCAACGTATTAAGCTTGCCAAACGCACCAATAGTTTGCTCTGTTTGCTCTATCTCGATATTGATCAATTTAAGGCCATTAACGATCAACATGGACACGGAGTCGGCGATGCTGTTCTACAAGAGGTTTCGCGGGTATTAAGCTATACGGTACGTGAAGCCGATGTCATTGGCCGCTTTGGTGGCGATGAGTTTGTCGCTCTGGTAGCGATAGAAAATGGCGTAGGATTAGACAAGCTGAAGCAACGCCTTATAGCTGCCTTTGAGCAATGCGATTACTCTGAAAAATTACCCAGGTTTACAGTCTCTATAGGTAGCTGTGTGGTAGATGAGTCTATCGATATTGAGCAACTGCTAGATGCCGCTGATCAGGATATGCTTAAACGTAAACAATGCCCTGCTGGATAAAATAAATCCTGAGTCACTCAGGCGATAAATGCTGTGGATATTCAGTTTGCCGTTAAAGGGAGCTTGTTAGCTTTGTTATGCAAAATGTTTGCTAAGGTTAGGAGTGCATTAACCCGGCAGCGGATACAGTTTGGCAAATGTTAGCGACTTTTGCCTTAAAAAGTCGATAACACTTCTCACTTTATGGCTGGGGTAATTCGTTTGTAAGTACACCAATTGCAGTGGCGTATTTACCGCCAGGTGTTCAGGAAAAAGTAAGACTAATTTTCCTTGATGCACTGCCTTAGCCACATCAAACCAGCTTTTGTAGGCTACCCCTTTTCCCGCTAAAGCCCAGTCTTGAATTACCGCGCCATCGTTACAGCTATTGCTTGCTTTTACTGCTACTTCGTACTCTTTTCCCTTATGACTAAATAGCCATTTATGCCAAGGTGTTATGCCGCGGGTAAGGATTAGTGTTTTGTGATTAATCAGCTCTTTGGGATGCGAAGGAACACCGAATTTTGCCAGATATTCGGGAGATGCTACGGCGACTCGCGGCATCATCGCCAGTTGGCGCCGCATTAAGTTTGAGTTCTCTAGCTGACCATAACGCAAAGCTAAATGTACATTCTGGTTGATCAAATCAGCCATTTGATCGCTGAAATATAGGCTTAACCTTAGTTCTGGTGCTTGTTCACAAAACTCATCTAACCACTCTCTAACCAAGTTGCGACCAAGATCTGAGGGGAGGGCTATTTTTAGCTCACCTTTGAGTTCTCCACGATTATCGGCTAAGACAGCTGCTGCGCTATCGAGCAGCTGTATTGCTTCTCGGCCAGTTTCAATAAAAACATGGCCCTCTTCAGTGAGTGTCATCTGCCGTGTAGAGCGGGCAAATAGCAAACAATCCAACTTTTTTTCTAGACGTTGCAGCGCAGCACTGGCCGCTGCAGGTGTCATACCGAGTTCTCGCCCTGCGGCAGATACACTTTGTAAGTCGGCAATACGGATCGCAAGTTGTAGATCGTTGAGATGATACATATCAAATATTTTTTGAAAATGATTTTAATACTAGCCTAATTATCAAAATAAGTTAACGGGGATAGACTGAGAACATTGATGGGACGCTGGAGACGCACAATGGCAATTCGCTTTAATCATCTCAATATTGTGGCTGCTGAAAACAGCAAACTGCAACATTTGCTGGTGGACATCCTAGGGCTGAATGTTGGCTATCGACCGGAGTTTCCCTTCGGCGGGGCTTGGTTGTACCAAGGTGATAAAGCCTTGGTACACATTATCGAATCTAAGCGTGTACAGACTTGTGAATTTGGTCATATTGCTTTTGACGTGGATATGAATTTACCGGTGTTGACTCATCAACTGAACCAATTATCACTTAAATACAATGTGCGTCAGGTACCTGATAGTGCAGTGCTACAGGTTTTTATCAAGCTTGATAAACTCGTTATAGAGCTACAAGTTATTGATGAAAAATAGCAATAATTATTGGGTACATTTACGCATCATCAGGAGCTATTATGAGCCTTTTCACCCCTTACAATAAATCATCATTATCGCTGAATAATCGTATGGTTATGGCACCTATGACGCGCTCGAGAACAACCCAGCCGGGTAACACTCCGAATAAAATGATGGCCACTTACTATGCCCAAAGGGCATCAACGGGTTTAATCATTAGTGAGGCGACGCAGATCTCAGCTGATAGCCAAGGCTATTCGTTCACTCCTGGTGTTTACACGCAGCAGCAAATCAGCGGTTGGCAATTAGTCACAAGTGCTGTGCATCGAGCGGGAGGCAAAATCTTTAATCAGCTATGGCATGTGGGTCGAGTATCACACCCGGTGTTTCAACAGGGGGAAGCGCCAATCGCCCCCTCTGCCATCAAACCGACAGATACTCAGGTTTGGGTGGTCGATGAAGCGCATCCAGATGGTCAGATGGTGGATTGTCCGACGCCAAGGGAGATGGGGCAAACCGATATTGAGCGTGTTGTTGCTGATTTTGCTCAAGCGGCTACAAACTCGATTGATGCGGGTTTTGATGGGGTAGAGATCCACGGTGGTAATGGTTATTTAATTGATCAGTTCTTACGCACAAATTCCAACCATAGGAGCGATGCATATGGTGGTTCACCACTAAAGCGGGTTCAGTTTCTTTTAGATATTGTCAGCGCGGTCAGTGAAAAGATTGGCTCAGACAAAGTGGGAGTTCGCCTCGCACCGTTCGTTACCTTTAAAGATATGGCCTGTCCGGAAATCGTTGAGACGATTTTACTGGCGGCCCAAGAGCTGGGCAAAATGGGGATTGCTTATGTGCACCTTTCAGAAGCTGATTGGGATGATGCTCCGCAGATCCCTGAGCGTTTTCGCATCAAGCTAAGACAAGTGTTTAGTGGCACCATTATTGTGGCAGGGCGCTATGATGTAACGCGTGCCAGCGCGGTGATTGAAAAAGGTTATGCCGATCTTGTGGCCTTTGGTCGCTCATTTATAGCCAACCCAGACTTGCCTTATAGGTTGCAGCATCAACTACCCTTAGCGGAGTTTAACAAAGGCCCACTGTTTGGCGGTGGAGCAGAAGGTTATATCGATTACCCAGCCTATAGCGACTAGCTAGGTTTATCGGTTAATAACCAAAAGGACGCTTATGCGTCCTTTTGGTTCAGAGTGGCTGCAAATAACAACTGACTTTAGTGCTTAAGGTCGGAATACAGATGCCATTGGCGTCGGCCCATCTCCAGCACAATACCCGTTGCTAGGCCTGCTGCGGTATTGACCTGTAAGCAGAGCGCTGCAGTGGCTAAAATTACGAAAATACAGAAAGGCTTACCGTCGATAAAGCGCTTAGACCAAGCTAGTTGTGTGCCTGCTATCGCCAGCAAACTACCTAATATCGCCAATGGGATCAGCGACAAAATAGACGCAATCCCCTGGCCCCAAAAAGCGGCGATGAGTAAACACGTTGAGCCAAAAATAGTAGGGGCTAACCAGGTGCGGGCGCCAAAGTGGTATTGCACTGCAAGGCCGCCAGCGCCGTGGCACATGGCGCTGGCACCAAACGGAGCGAGTAATAAATTAGCCCAGCCTGAGCTAGTGGCAAAGCGTTCTGGTGCAAAATTATCTTTAGCATCTTCAGGGAATTTCTCTTTCGCCATCGCAGAGGTGGCAATCACAGCATTGGTTAAGGTCAGTGCCAGTTGTGGCAGCACAAGTAAGCCCGCAGCAGAGCTCCATTCATCGATGCTTGGCCAGCTTAACAGCCATGGCGAATATACTGAAAGGTTAAAGCTTGGCGCAGTGCCACTATTGAGCTGCCAGAGAATTCCCAGCACCAAAACTAGCGGCATCGCAAAGTAACGCATAGGTAAAAACTGGCTGGCAAATAACGCAGTAAAAGCGACAAAACCAATCAGCCAGGTTTGGCTCATCATCTGGCCGCCGAGCCAAATAAGTTGCAGGCCAATGGCTAATTGAATACCAATACTGATGGCGGGGGATAACTGTTTTGCCATCCAAGTTATTGCGCCACTGTAGGCTAGCACTAATAAAATGATCCCCATCAACATACCACTGGCTTGCAGCATACCTGGGGTGAGTCCTTGGGCAATCACTAATGCGGTGATCACTTTCATCGGTTGGATTGGAATTGGGCGGCGATAATAAAAAGCGGTAAATAGTGCAAATAAGCCAAAGCCCATAAAGATCCCTTGTGGGGAGAAATGGTTTAAGGCGATAAGGCCAAGCACTAACGGGAGAAAGGTACCTAAGTCGGCAAAGGCGCCGCTAAATTCCCCTGAATATTTGTTGAGGGTGTCAAAGGGTGTTGTCTTACATCTCATAAAGCTTGCCGTAGGAAATAGTCACTGGGACATCGCAAGATTAATGCCAAGAATTTAATGACAAATACGCCGTAAAAGCCGATTGAGTAAGCTATATTCCAACGCAATAGAGACAAGTTGGCACATGCCGCTCAATCTTATGGTCAATAGGTCTAATATTCATGAGTGTTTAATTACCTCTTTAGTGATATTTGGTAATAGGTTGGAGGCAAAAAAGCAGTGGTAGGGTGACCACTGCTTTTATCGGTTCACGGATTGCTGTGACATCGGATCTTTAAAGCTGATTATGCATATCGTTCAAAGCTTGATGGAGTAGATCATCATCGTTTGCTTGATCAACGCCTTGATGCTCAATAGCATCATCAAGAGTGGTTAAGTCGTTATGGTGTACATCATGCTTATCGTCATCTAGCAGTGGGTTGTCAAACGCATCGACTTGATTGGTATCAAGCATATCGGCATCAGGTTCATTGCTGGTGAGTACCTGCATTTCGGGCAAATCATTCATCGATGACGCAGCGCTTTGTGGCGCGAGATCGTGATGACTCATACCGACCATCTGTAGATAGTGATCGATAGGCTCTGACGCTTCGACTTGGGCGGCGGGGGCTTGCTGCTCTGCTGCTGGGGCTTGCTCTTGAGGGGGAGAGCTTAAATCGTCGCCAGTATGAGTGAGCGTATTATCTGCCTGTACTAAATCATCTGCCTGCACTAAATCATCAGCCTGCATTGGATCATCAATAACGACATTAATCACAGGGTCGTCTTGAGGGGCATCACTCGCTACGGTCGCAGGTGATGCTGGGTGGCTAAAGGTCGGGGTGACCGTCATATCGAGCACTTCTGAGCCTAATGTCAGTTTTCCACTGTTGCCGGGCCCGTGGCTTAGTATGCTCACTTGAACATGCATCACCACATCATCATGGTGTGAGCCTTGTAGCGCGACTTCGAACCTATCTTCATGTACGCCTACATTTTGCGCCGAGCCATGTGGCCCCGTATGGGTATTGGCGTGCTCTTGATAACTCAGCTGCCCTGTTTTGGGGTTTATCGATAAGGTGCCCCATTGGCTGGTATAGGAGGTTTGATAGTGGCCATTAACCAATATTTTCCAACCTTGCTCGGCAACTGGAACTGGGGTTTGGGTTGGCAGTAACGTCGGTGCGCCCAAAGATGCGCCGATATGATGGCTGCCAGGTGGGGCTGTTACCACTATGGGGTCTGGCTTTGCTCCAGCGGCGATATTGAGTGCTGAATTAACGTTACCGTACTCATCAGTCATTATGGCTTTGACTATACTGCTTGGCGCCACTTCAAGGGTAATACCGTGGGCTAAACTGTTGGCATCGAGCACATGGTCGACGCCATTAATATTAAGGTGTTCGCCCACTTGGGCATCAGCTGCGGCATGCACTGTGGCGGTAATTGTCCCTGTATGGCCTTGAGCAATTTCTGCTTTACTGTAGACATTATCGCTGCCAGGGCTTTCAAAGGTAATACTTGGCATACCCACCTGTGTATCGGTGGCATAGTGCAAGACTTGGCTGGCGCTAGCTGAATTACCTGCAGTATCTGTGGTGGTTACGCTTGCTGTGATTGATGCGTTGGAGGCTAGCTCTGCGCCAGCGATATTAACGCTAAAGTGACCGCTATGATCAACCGTTGCGTTATAGCTATGTTGCCCGACAACTAAGTTAACGATATCACCTTGATGTGCATCACCACTGACTTGACCTGTCACGCTAATATCGGTACCACTCTCTTGTGCGTTGATAACATTATCGCTGGTGATGGGATCAAGCTGAATTGCTGCATTTGCCTGAGTATCAAGGGTAAAGGCTTGTGTGCCAGTGGTGGCGCTGCCGAGATTTCCGGCGCTATCTGTGGTGATAACAGTGGCTTCAATAGAGTGAATGGGTTGCTGCCCCGTCGCATAAATACTGTGGATATTCGCTTTAATTAAAGTCTGTGCAGGAACGGCAATAGAGTAATGCCCTTGAGCATCGACGGACCCTGTAAGTGAGCTAATTGTAGCGCCATTGATGCTTAAGCTAATAGCATCTCCGGTATTAAAGTCACCACTGACTTGGCCGCTGATATTAATACTTTGTCCTGACTCGGCGAGATTAATTATGTTGTCGGCGGTGACTGGGTTTACGCTGATATGAGGGATTGGGTTTTGAGTATCAACCAGTAAATGGGTGGTTATTTCTGGTGTTACGTTACCGGCAACATCAACGGCGCCCACTTTAATGGGATAGTTTTTATTGGCGGCCATATGGCTCTGGTGCTCGGATGCGTTGAGCGTTAGCTGCCAAGTTCCGTCTGCTTTCACGGTTGCAAGATAAACACTATTATCATCTAACTTCACATAGACCTGATCGCCTGCGGCAATGTTAGCGCTTGTGCCTGTGATCACGAGAGGTTGATTATTCTCAACGGCATTGAGTGCATTATCTTTTGAGATTGGGTCAACAGTGACAGTGACTGGCGTGGTATCTAAGGTATAACTGAAACTAGTGGCTGCCGAGGTATTACCTGCAATATCAGTTTGCCTCACTTGCAGGTTATTTTGGCCTTCAATAGGCGTGAACTGTGTCGTCCAGCTATGTCCGCCATCGATAGAGTATTCCAGTTTAGCGCCTGCTTCAGTGGCAATATTTAACTGGCCATCTTTAGTGATGAGATCGGCAGGTTGCCACGAATGGGCGCTGCTATCATGTTGTAATGCAACACTGGGCGCTGCGACTTGATTGTCTAAAGTAAAGGTGAACTGGGTGCTTGGCGATACATTACCCGCAGGGTCAGTTTGCCTCACGCTCACAGTATTGTGCCCTGACACTGGGGTAAAGCTTTGGCTCCATGTTTGACCATTATCCATTGAATATTCGACGTTGGCACCTTGCTCTTGGCCTGTAATAGTCAATGAGCCATCGTTGCTTATATGATCACCAGCAATGCCCGAATCGTGAGTCAGGGATAAGGTTAATGCCGCAGCGGTTAAATCTGCTGTTGGCGCTGTCTCGTGGGTTATTGATGAAACATTGCCTAAGTGATCGGTGACACTTGCGGTAACTGTGGCGCCGGGGGCAACTTCTATCTCGACTTTGCCAGCTAAAAATTCGGCTTTGGTAATTTGATGGCTGTTGCCGTTAATCGTGAGGATATCTGCGGGGTTGGTATCCGCAGGCAGAGCTACTGTCGCTGTGACAGTGCCAGCCGCTCCTGCTGCCACCTCCTGTACATTGTAGATATGATCGCTGCCTGCTGTTTCAAAGCTGATGCTTGGCGCATTGGCATGAGTGTCGACGCTGAAGCGATCAACTATGCCTGCTGCACCTGATGGTGTTTGGTTGCCGGCATTGTCAGTTGCTTGAATATAGGCGACGTAAACACCATCAGGTAAGTTGCTGGCATCAACACTGTAGCCACCTTTGCCATCTAATGTGGCATGCAGGGTTTCAATGATTTGACTGCCTTGCTTCACTACAATATCAACTTGCGCCGTGTCTAAACTGACACTGCCGCTGAATGTCGGTTGATGGTCTGCTTCAGTCTTCAAATTAACCTTCGCGATAGTGGGCGCGGTGTAATCCACTTCAATCGTTAGGCTTGATTGGCTTTGATTACCAGCCGCATCAGTTGCTGCGACACATATTGAATGTACGCCTTCAGCTAAGTGACTTGTCGTGAGCTGGTACGTCCCGCTAGCGTCGGCATTTCCTGTTGCGACAATGGTGCCATGCTCATCGGTAATGGTTACCGTTGAGTTGGCTTCTGCAATACCTGTAATAACGGGCGTGTGTTCATTGGTCAGGTTATCGTGATCTGATATGCCAGAATCGGAAGTTGCTGCTAAGTCTACATTCGGTGCAGCCGTACTGGTGTCCACTTTGATATCGAGTAGTGGCGAAACGACTGGTAACAAGGATGATGGTGCTAATGCTTTGGCAGATAAATTATGTGTGCCGTCATTCAGGCTTGAAAGGTTGGCAGTGTAATCACCGTTGGCATCAGATAGTGCATGGCCAACAGGGGTATTACCATCGTAAATAGTGACTTTAGAGAAAGGAACATCGGTAGTGCCGCAGATACTGGGCGTATTGTCATTGCTTAAGTTGTCAGTATTTGAAGCGCCACTGTCACTGGTCGTGGATAAATCAAGGCTCACCGCATTCGCTGGTGGGGTATTGCTGCCCGTTGGTAGACTCGGCGCGCTTGCCGTGATCAAGGGCGGGGTGGGGACTGTTGCCGTTACATGGGGCTGATTTCCGCTAGTGCTGGTGACTTGACCATTGGCATCGAAGGTCATGAACTTAGACGTTTCTGCGCCATGATTATCGGTTACTTTAACTTCAAAAACGTCTAAACCGTGGTAGGTATTCGTGGCACTGTTGTAGCTCATTCCAGTAATGGAAGCATTGGGGTTATAACTGTATGCTCCCGTCGTTGAGTCGACACTCAGATCGCCAAATTGACCATGAGCGCTAACCACTGAGAAGGTGTGCGTATCTTGAGTATCGACATCGGTTGCAGTTAATGTTCCTGTGGTTGGCGTCGTTTGCGCGACCGTGAGTTCAGGGGCATCATTGGTGCCTGTGATAGTCACGCTGATAATTTGTTTATCTCCGCCTTGGGTCAATACCTCATATTGCACCGTTTCGGTTTGCCCCTCTGCAAGATGTTGGATATTGGCATTGGGTACCGAGTAGGTCCAATCTCCTGCTTTGCCTATTGAGAGTGAACCACCAAATTGATCGCTTATAGCATGGACATTACGGCTAGAATGGAAATGATCCTGCCCTGCATCTGGATCTAACACATTGAGCACGCCTGTGGTGTATACGGTGTGCAGTGCATCCCCTTGTACATGGTGGTCTTCGGTAACCGAGCCTGACTTGTCACCTGTTATTATTGCTGCATCATTAATTGCAGCTAAGCTGGTGTTAGCCGACGTGTGTGTCACGCCGCCGTGGGCATCTAAGACGTCATAATCGAAATGGACTTGGCCGTTGTAGTCTTTTTCAGGATGGAAAGTAAACGTACCGTTTGGGTTGGCTGTAATAGTACCGTGGTCAGCAGTTAAATTAGCAATACTTAGCTGGCCTGCATCATTGTCATCAACGTCAGTGGCATTGGCAATAAGCTCGGCAGTGCTCAGTTGTATATCGGTATCTTCCGTTCCTTGGCTTAGCTGCACTTGCGCTGAAACAACGGGTGCATCATTGGTGCCATGGACTGTGACTGTAATATTCTGATGTGCGCTACCGTCAATAGATTCAACGGTAAAGGTTTTTTGGTAGCTTTCCCCCGACCCTAAATGCTGCAACTTGTCATTGTCTATGGTGTAAGCCCAGTTACCTCTGGCATTAATAAAGAAATGACCGCCCTCTGGGGTGGTAATATTCTGTGCAATAAAACCTGCTTGGTCATGGTCGGGATCGATAACATGTAAATTACCGCCGCTGTATATCTGATTGGTCGTATTTCCGAAGGAGGTGTGATCTTCGTAAACATGATTATCAATGCTGGAGTAGGGTGCCACTTCAATTCTTGCTTGATTATCTTCGCCAGTCACCTTCACCATAATGGTTAGCTTCTGACCGTCGTTGGTTTCTACTTCGTACGGTATCTCCATCGACTCGCCAGTATGCAAACTACTGATGAGATCGTCCGCATGGCGATTTCTAGCGCCTTCTAACCTAAATTGATAAGACCCATCGGGCCAAACATCAAGATGGCCCGGCGCATAACCTTGGCCTAAATATTTACCGCTAAAGACAAATTGAGTTTTATCACCGCTATCGGGATCCAGTAGCTGCAGGTTGCCTTTGTACGTTTTAAATTCACTATCGAGCGCTTGGTTTTCGGTGAGTTGAATTACATTAGATACAAGCGCTGCTTTGTCATCGGTTCCTTGAATCGTTAAATCTGCTGTTTGCTGGCTTTGGCCGCCATGACCATCATTGACAAGGTATGAAACGGCAATTTTAAGTGATTGACCACTAGCAAGGTGGTTATAGGCTGGGTTTGTCGCATCAATCATTAAGGTATGACCATCAGCAGCCAGTGATAGGCCGGATGGTAATTGTGTTGTGCTTGGAGCGCCATCGATAGAGTAAGTCAGTTGCTCGATATGAAGTGTATCGCCCTCAATATCTGTAGCGCCTGTAAGCAAGTCTAGATTATGACTTGCCCCTTCTTTGATGCTATCGGTTAATGGCGCAACATCTGGATTATCATTGATAGCGGTTAAAGTGGTAGATGCGCCTGTATGAGTCATTCCACCGTGAGCATCTTTTACGTCGTAATTGAAATGCACTTGGCCGTTATAATCTTTTTCAGGACTGAATGAAAAGCTGCCGTCTGTATTGATCGCAATAGATCCATGATCTGCATGCAGGTTGGTAATGGTGAGCAGTCCGACATCATTGTTATCGACATCGACAGTATTTTGTAGCAGTTGCGCAGCAGTGATGGTTTGGCGAGTATCTTCAGTGCCCGCATTAAGCAGCACTTCTGACGAGCAATAGGGACGATCATTACTGCCATGAATGGTAATGACGATATCGTGCGAAGTGCCATCTTTTGAGTGAACAGTAATCGTGTCGGTTAGGCTTTGGCCTTCGCCGAGCTGGTCAATCGCGGTGCCGCGAGTTGTGGGTCTCGCACCCATAGCGGCTCTATGCCCAGCATCAGCATGATAATGCCAGCTGCCATCAGTGAGTAAAATCAAATCACCATAGGTGCCGTGGTAGTCGTAACCATTGCTGCCTTGGCGTTCAAATCCTGACTCGCCAACATCGGGGTCTGTTATGGTCAGCTTGCCATCAGCATAAAGTGTGGCATTGCCAAGTGTGGCTATTCCCGGTTGGGCATGGTCGGGTGACATATCGACACCCGCGGTATTTTCGGATATCGAGCCAGTATCAACGCCACCAATTTGCGCTTTATCGTCAGTGCCGTTAATGGTGACGTTAATCTTCTGCTCGGTGCCATCGACGCTGTGAACAATGAGAGTATCGGTTAATGACTCACCTGATTTGAGCCCTTGAATAGCCGCTTGCGAGTTATCCGCGGTGTAAGTCCAGTGACCTAAGTTATTTATGGTTAAAGCACCAAACTGACCTTGCAAGGATGTTGCTGCAAACTGATTTTGTCCCGCATCGGCATCAGTCACGCTCAGCGCGCCATCAACGCGAAGCTGGCCACCATGAACGTCTTTGTCTTCCGTTACAGAAACTGCGGAAGTGCCTGCTATGATTGCTTTATCGTCAGTGCCGTTAATGGTGACGTTAATCTTCTGCTCGGTGCCATCGACGCTGTGAACAATGAGAGTATCGGTTAACGACTCACCTGACTTGAGCCCTTGAATGACCGCTTGCGAGTTATCCGCGGTGTAAGTCCAGTGACCTAAGTTATTTAAGGTTAAAGCACCAAACTGACCTTGCAAGGATGTGGCTGCAAACTGGTTTTGTCCCGCATCGGCATCAGTCACGCTCAGCGCGCCATCAACACGAAGCTGTCCACCGTGAACGTCTTTATCTTCCGTTACAGAAGCAGTGGAAGTGCCTGCTATGATTGCTTTATCGTCAGTGCCGTTAATGGTGACGCTAATCTTCTGCTCGGTGCCATCAACGCTGTGAACAATGAGAGTATCGGTTAATGATTCACCTGATTTGAGCCCTTGAATAGTCGCTTGTGAGTTATCCGCAGTGTAAGTCCAGTGACCTAAGTTATTTATGGTTAAAGCACCAAACTGACCTTGCAAGGATGTTGCTACAAACTGGTTTTGTCCCGCATCGGCATCAGTCACGCTCAGCGCGCCATCAACGCGAAGCTGGCCACCATGAACGTCTTTGTCTTCCGTTACAGAAACTGCGGAAGTGCCTGCTATGATTGCTTTATCGTCAGTGCCGTTAATGGTGACGTTAATCTTCTGCTCGGTGCCATCGACGCTGTGAACAATGAGAGTATCGGTTAATGACTCACCTGATTTGAGCCCTTGAATAGCCGCTTGTGAGTTATCCGCAGTGTAAGTCCAGTGACCTAAGTTATTTATGGTTAAAGCACCAAACTGACCTTGCAAGGATGTTGCTACAAACTGGTTTTGTCCCGCATCGGCATCAGTCACGCTCAGCGCGCCATCAACGCGAAGCTGGCCACCGTGAACGTCTTTGTCTTCCGTTACAGAAGCAGTGGAAGTGCCTGCTATGATTGCTTTATCGTCAGTGCCGTTAATGGTGACGCTAATCTTCTGCTCGGTGCCATCGACGCTGTGAACAATGAGAGTATCGGTTAATGACTCACCTGATTTGAGCCCTTGAATGACTGCTTGTGAGTTATCCGCGGTGTAAGTCCAGTGACCTAAGTTATTTATGGTTAAAGCACCAAACTGACCTTGCAAGGATGTTGCTGTAAACTGGTTTTGTCCCGCATCGGCATCAGTCACGCTCAGCGCGCCATCAACGCGAAGCTGGCCACCATGAACGTCTTTGTCTTCCGTTACAGAAACTGCGGAAGTGCCTGCTATGATTGCTTTATCGTCAGTGCCGTTAATGGTGACGCTAATCTTCTGCTCGGTGCCATCGACGCTGTGAACAATGAGAGTATCGGTTAACGACTCACCTGACTTGAGCCCTTGAATGACTGCTTGCGAGTTATCCGCGGTGTAAGTCCAGTGACCTAAGTTATTTATGGTTAAAGCACCAAACTGACCTTGCAAGGATGTTGCTGTAAACTGGTTTTGTCCCGCATCGGCATCAGTCACGCTCAGCGCGCCATCAACGCGAAGCTGGCCACCATGAACGTCTTTGTCTTCCGTTACAGAAACTGCGGAAGTGCCTGCTATGATTGCTTTATCGTCAGTGCCGTTAATGGTGACGTTAATCTTCTGCTCGGTGCCATCGACGCTGTGAACAATGAGAGTATCGGTTAACGACTCACCTGACTTGAGCCCTTGAATGACTGCTTGCGAGTTATCCGCGGTGTAAGTCCAGTGACCTAAGTTATTTAAGGTCAAGCTACCAAACTGACCCTGCAGAGACTCGCTAATAAATTGGTTTTGCCCACTATCGGGATCGAGCAGACTCAGCTGGCCGTCGGTATGAAGAAAGCCAACATTTACATCGGTATCTTCGGTTAGCGATGCGCTGGATACGCCGCTAATTTTGGCGACCTCATCGGTACCGTGGATAGAGATAGACACAATTTGGCTAACAGGTAAGCCAGAGCTATCAGTTGCTGTGACTCTAAATGTTTCGCTGGCCACCTGTCCGGCGTGGAGGCCGAGGGTATGCGCTGAGCTGTTGTCCAACTGATACTGCCAAACACCACTTTTTTCATCAATTAGGAGCTGGCCATATTGGCCTAGAGACTGAGGTACAGCCCAACTGAGGCTATCACCATGGTCTGGATCCGTTGTGAGTAACTGACCACTAACGGTATCAACATTGCCCATCTCATTTAGACTAGCAGCGTGCAGGCCTGAGATGGTCGGAAGGTCATTGCTGCCCTCAACTTCAACACTGATGACAGTATTAACTTTGTGTCCTAGGTTGTCAGTCGCTGTGATGGCAAATTGTTCAGTATGCTGCTCACCTTCAGATAGTGCGTTGGTTTGGGCTGAATGATTGTTTAGGTGGTAATGCCATTGTCCTGTGCTCGCATCTACAACGAGGTCGCCATATTGACCCTGCGAGTGTTCGGTAGACCAGGTGACAGAATCATTGCCTGTACCGTGTGCTTGAAGTTGTCCATTGACCGTATCAACAATCCCATCTTCTTTAACTTGTTGAATTTGTTCTTGACTATCTACTTGTAACAGTTTTTCATCAGTGCCAGTGCCAGTGCCAGTGCCAGTGCCAGTGCCAGTGCCAGTGCCAGTGCCAGTGCCAGTGCCAGTGCCAGTG
>NZ_JBRILW010000038.1:0-38113 GCF_052977125.1 Shewanella sp. 30m-14
GGGTGACTGATGGGGTTCGAACCCACGACAACCGGAATCACAATCCGGGACTCTACCAACTGAGCTACAATCACCACTGATATTTCCTACTAACAAAACTGCCGTTTCCATTCTGGTGCACCCAGAAGGATTCGAACCCTCGGCCTCACCCTCCGGAGGGGTGCGCTCTATCCAGCTGAGCTATGGGTGCCTGCCTTGTTAGCGGGGCATATAATAGGTTTTAAACGCCCTGCCGTCTACACTTGTTTTGCTTTTTTTATGTATTTAATGTCCGTTCGCTCAAGATTTGAGTCATTCGCTCGGTTTTATACCAAAAAGCGTCAAAATAATGACTTGGATATGAGCTTATTTCATGTTATCAATATGCATTAGTCCAAATCCTAACCAAATTTAAAAATAGTGATTGGCGGAAAAGCATGTTTAGGGAAGATTTATCTCAGTCTAAAAGCACACTGAGGTTACATAAAAGGATTACTCGTTTAAAAGCCTTAGCGCTAAAATACAAACGAGCTGAAATTACTCAAAATGCTCTACTGGAGCTCTCCAACTTTGCGGCGAGTGTAACCACACCTGCAGAGTTCTATTCGGCGCTACATCAGTCGATCAATAAACTGATCCCTGCTGATAATTTTTTCATCGCAACCCTAAATTCGAAAACATCAAAGATCGAAGTACCATTCTTTCTAGATGAAAAAGATCACCATCCAAATGATTGCTACCCAGAAGAAGACCTCTCCGATACCTTATACAGTGGGTTAACTGGCTATGTACTCAAGACTCAGCAGCCATTGATCTGTAATGATGAGACCTTCCAGCATTTGATTGAATCAAAGCAGATCACTGCTCGTGGTAGTGATTGTCACCAATGGATTGGCACCCCGATTAAAAGTGCCGAAAGCACCATAGGTGTATTGGTGGTACAGAGTTACAGCCCAAATATCATCTATAGCGAAATAGAAATAGAGCTCATGAATTTCATTAGCCATCATATCTCGGGTGTGATTCAGCGTTTAGAAAATCAAGAGCAGTTAGAGCTCGCGATTGATACTCGCACCCAAGAGTTGAGCATTGCTTATAACAAACTTAAACAAGAAGTGTATGAGCGCCGCCGTGCAGAACGATTACAAAAATCACTATTTGAAATCGCTGATCTCGCTAATTCCAATATCGACAGTCAAGAATTCTACAGCGAAATTCATCGCGTCATTAGCCACTTATTACCAGTGAACAACTGTTTTATCTCATTGCTAAACGAGCAATGCGATGAGTTAACGTTCCCGTATTTCGTCTCTCAGTTTGAAATCCCCGAACCAAAGCCCCGTAAGTTAAGCGATGGCTTAACTGAGTATATCTTACTGAATCACAAGCCTAGGTTACTCGATAGAGAGGATATCAAAGCGCTTATAAAGACCGGAGAGCTATACAGCGAAGCACCTGAACTCAATGATACCCAAGAGATCAACCAGTGGATTGGTGTACCGCTATTTATCCACGGCAAGGTGAGTGGTGCGCTGACAATTTACAGCTATAACTATAACCAACATTACCAAGAGAAAGATCTAGAGCTACTCACCTTCGTTTCCCAGCATATTGCGACAGCAATAGAGAAGAAGCATTCGGCTGAATCACTCAAGCTCAGCTACGAACAACTCGAAGACAAGATCAATCTGCGAACACAAGCGCTAGCCAGTGCTAATAGCGATCTTGAAAAAGAGATTAGTCAGCGAAAACGCATTGAGCGCCAGCTCGTTCATGATGCAAAACATGACAACTTAACTGGTTTACCCAATCGTTCCATGTTTATGGAGCGCTTAACCCAAGCAATAAAACATATACGTAGGCACAGCCTAGAGAAGTTTGCCGTGTTATTTATCGATATGGACAGGTTTAAGCTGCTAAACGATACATTAGGGCATCTTGAAGGCGACCGCTTTTTAATTGAAACCGCCAAGCGCCTGAACCTGTGTATCCGTACCAACGATATGTTGGCCCGCTTAGGTGGAGATGAATTTGTGATCTTACTCGATACCATCAATGGCCAGGAAGATGCTAAAGATGTCGCAGAAAGAGTGCTTGCTGAACTCTCTCGCCCATATCAGCTTGCCAATCAACAATTCAACTCAAGTGCCAGCATCGGCTTAGCCATGAGTGGACAAAGCCGTTCCGACACCAGTGAATCGATATTGCGTGATGCCGATACCGCGATGTATCAGGCAAAATCTCAGGGGAAAAACTGCTACGCCATATTCAATCACGGTGCAGATAAGCAGCTAATCAAAGATATTAAACTCGAAAACGAACTGAAAAGTGCGATCAATAATAAGCAGCTGCAATTAAGCTATCTGCCCATTATGGCGTTAGATGCTAAGCAACATATTGCGTTTGAGCCAAGACTCTTCTGGCATCACCCAAGCTTAGGCAAGGTAAAGCAGGCTCAGCTGCATAATATTGCAGAGCATTGCAATATGGTCATTGAACTCGATAATTACCTGCTAGCACAAGTGAATCAAAGTGCAGAAATGATGGAGCAAACCTATGGTGATGAGTTTCAACTGCAACTCCCTATATCAAGCCAACATCTAAACCATAAACACGCACTAAGGGCACTTAAAAACAAGCTCAAACAGTGCCGCTTCAATAGCAAAAAAATCACCCTGTTTTTTAACGAAAAGGCCTTTGTTCAAAATACCAATAATCATATTAGTGCCTTCGAGAGTCTGGCTAAACTTGATATTAACTTGGGGATAGAAGCTTACGGTAGCGCCCATAGCGCCATTAGCAGCCTCACCTTCCTACCAATAAAAGCGTTAAAGCTTGACCCTAGCTATACAGCCCACTTAGAGAGCAGCCAGCATATTAAGTTAATTACGGCTTATTTTTATGCCGCGCAAGCGCTAGAGCTGGATGTGTTCGCGGTTGGAGTCAATACCCTACAGCAGTGCCAAATATTACAAGATATCGGCTTTACCAAAGGGCAAGGTGTCGCATTAGGTCAGGTCATTGAGTTGGCTAAAAACACTATAACAATCAATCAAGCTAAAGTGTGCGCATAGCACTAGTATAGTGCCCATGCGCGCAGTGATTGATTAGCAAGTTGTAATAGCCAAAGTGTAATCGTTCAGTTACTTGTTTTTAAACATATCCCTAATATTGGCGATGTTGGTTTTGCCTGACTGCTGACGCTGCTCTACCGTTTGTGCCGGTTTGCGATTTTCCCAAATCAAATCATCTTGAGGCAGTTCCATCAAGAAGCGGCTCGGTTCGCAGCGAATCGTTTCACCAAACTGGCGTCGCTCACGGCAGATCACAAACCACAGCTCTTTTTGTGCGCGCGTAATACCCACGTAAGCTAAACGCCTCTCTTCCTCAACGTTATCTTCATCGATACTACTTTGATGCGGTAAAATTCGCTCTTCTGCGCCCACCATAAACACATAAGGGAACTCCAAACCTTTAGAGGCATGCAGTGTCATTAACTGTACTTGATCGCCCCCCTCATCCTCACTATTACGCTCCATCATGTCACGCAATGTCAGACGAGTGACCACCTCAGGTAGCGTCATGCCTTCATCCAGTTCATCACCTTCGAGCATTTCTGTCACCCAACGATACAGTTCTGAAATGTTCTTCATCCGCATTTCAGCCGCTTTAGCACTCGTGCTGGTCTCGTACAGGTAATCTTCGTAGTTAATCTTACGGATTAACTGCTTAACAGCCTCAACAGGGTCGCCACGCTCGGCGCAGTCACCCGTTTCAACCACAAAACGGCCAAATTGATACAAGCTTGACATGGCTGCAGGCGGTAACTCATGGTTTAAATCCGCCTCAAAGATCGCAGCAAACATAGAGATCTGCTTCTTATTGGCAAAGTTACCTAAACGCTCAAGTGTTGCTGGGCCAATCCCTCGCTTAGGGAGGTTAACAATACGCAAAAACGCATTATCGTCATCAGGATTCACGATTAAACGTAAGTAAGCCATGATGTCTTTAATTTCAGCACGACCAAAGAAAGAAGTACCACCACTTAACTTATACGGAATACGGTTGGTCATCAGTGCACGTTCAAGTAAACGTGACTGATGGTTACCACGATACAAAATCGCATAATCGCCAAAGCTTGTTCGCCCAACGAACTTATGACGGATCATTTCGGCTATGACTCGCTCCGCTTCTTGCTCTTCATTGGCAGCTATCAATACCCTAATGGGCTCACCATAGGCTAACTCACTGAATAAAGCCTTGTCGTAAACGTGAGGGTTATTAGCGATCAAGATGTTGGCGGCGCGCAAAATTCGTTGGCTAGAGCGATAATTCTGCTCTAGTTTAATCAGCTTTAATCTTGGAAAGTCTTTACCCAAGAGCACCAAGTTTTGCGGCTTAGCACCACGCCACGAGTAGATAGATTGATCATCGTCACCTACCACAGTAAACCGCGCACGCTCACCCACCAATAACTTCACCATCTCATACTGACTGGTGTTGGTGTCTTGGTATTCGTCCACCAGCATGTATTGAATACGGGTTTGCCAGCGGGTTCTAACCTCTTCATTTTGCCTAAGCAGTAAAGTAGGTAATAAGATCAAATCATCAAAATCAAGCGCGTTATAGGCCTTCATATGCTGAGCATAACGTTGATACAACAAGGCAAAAAGTTGCTGTTGCTCGTCTTTAGCTATTTTTCGAGCTTGCTCAGGAATAACAAGATCACCTTTCCAATTAGAAATGGTACTGGCTAATAACTTAAGCAGATCTTTATCTTCGTCTAACTCATCTTGAGTCAGCTCTTTTAGCAGTGCAAAGGTATCTTGGTCATCAAACAGTGAAAAGCCAGGCTTTAAGCCCACGACTTTATGTTCGCGCTTGATAATCTCAAGCCCCAATGTGTGGAAGGTCGAGATCCATAATCCACGCGCCTCTTTGCGCCCCATAGACTGCGACACACGCTCTTTCATCTCGCGCGCCGCTTTATTAGTAAAGGTAACGGCAGCAATATTGCGTGCTTTGTAGCCACACTTTTCCACCAGGTAAGCAATTTTATTAATAATTACTCTGGTTTTGCCACTGCCAGCACCTGCAAGAACTAAGCAAGGGCCACTAACATAGTGAACGGCATCATTTTGTCCGGGATTGAGCTTCATGGGTGCGTTATAACCAAGATATTAAGGAAGGCTGTAAAACAGCAATAATAGCAGAAAGGCTTCAGGGATCGGAAAAGTTATCGACAATATCTCGACTGTGTTTATTAGTCACTCTGTTTTTCATTAATGTACTTATGAGCTTAATCACATAAAAGACAAAGTACTTAACACTGCTCTATTGCCAAGTTTTTGGATGAAGATTACACTAATGAATGAACGTTCATTCATTTTAGGCAATACCATGCACAATAAATACGATCTCATTCTTCGCGCAGCAGAAAAAATTATTGCAGCAGGTGGTATTCAAGGCTTATCCATGCAATTGGTAGCCACCGAAGCTGGCGTAGCAGCAGGCACTATCTATCGCTACTTCAAAGATAAAGACCAGCTTATCCTTGAACTCAGAAAAGATGTGCTATCACAAGTTGCTAGCGCCATATTGGAAGACCATCACATAGGTACGATTGAGCAAAGATTCAAACGGATCTGGATGAAAATGTACAACTACGGAAAACAGCCCTCTCCAGCCAATTTAAGCTACGAGCAATATGCCAATCTTCCGATGATCAATACCCAAGAGATCCGCCAGTTAGAGATGCAGCTTTTCGCACCACTGCAGCAACTATTTGAACAGGGAAAATCCCAAGGGCTAATCCAACCATTACACCCACGCATGCTTTACGCACTCGCGATGGAACCCGCGATGACCATGGCACGAACTTGCAGACGCGGCCTTATTGATTACCAACCTCAAGATATTACTTTCGCTTGCGATTTATGCTGGCGAGCCATACTCATCCCAAATACAACTACAGCGACAATCTAAAGGAGTTTCAGGACATGAAAAAATGGAGCCTAGTGATGATTATCATCGCAGTACTGGCCTTCGGTTCAGTCATTGGTTTTAATCTTTTTATAAAAGGAAAAATCGCCAATGCCATCGCTAATATGCCTGAAGCGGTGGCCCCAGTTACCGCAGTGGATGTCAAACAAAGTAAATGGCAACCAACAATCAACGCCATTGGATTTGTCGAGCCTAATCAAGGTGTGACCATTGCTAACCAAGTCTCTGGTGTGGTGTCTGCTATCCGCTTTGAAAATGGTAGTAAAGTTGAAGTCGGCCAAATGCTTATCGAGCTAGATTCTAAGGTAGAAAAAGCTAATCTTAAGAGCAAACAGGTTCAACTACCAGCAGCAGAAGCTGACTTTAAGCGCCTGAGTAAACTCTACAAACAGAACTCAGTCTCTAAACAAGATCTTGATAATAGCCAGTCTAAGTACTTAGCCTTAATGGCCGACATTGAAAGCTTAAGTGCCACAATAGATCGACGAGAGATCCAAGCTCCTTTTACGGGCTTAGTCGGTATTCGCAACGTCAATCTAGGTGAATATCTACAAACGGATACCGATATCGTCCGCCTTGAAGATATCAGCACCATGAAGCTGCGCTTCACCATTCCACAAACCCAGCTATCTCGCATTGAGACCGGCCAAAAAGTACACGTCTATGTGGATGCATACCCTACCGAGACATTTGAAGGCATTATCACAGCCATTGAGCCCGCAGTCTTCTATCAAAGTGGCTTAGTTCAGGTACAAGCTCAAATCCCTAACTCTGACCGCAAACTACGTAGTGGTATGTTCGCAAAAGTCGACATACAGCTGCCAGAACTTACTCAGCAAGTAGTACTGCCGCAAACGGCAATTAGCTTCACCCTTTACGGTGATTCAGTTTACGTGATTGAAGAGATCACTGAAAATGGCGAACAAGTAAAACGCGTTAAGCAAGTCAACGTCAAAGTGCTTGAGCGTAACGATGTCAATGCATTAGTCAGTGGAACAATAAAACCTGGCGACGTTATTGTTACCTCTGGTCAAGTCCGCTTAAGTAACAATAGTAAAGTCAAAGTGACTGAGGATGATGCACTCACCCCTCCAGCCACATTGCCAATGCTGTAAGCGGAGGATCTAGCGATGCGCTTTACAGATATATTTATACGTAGGCCAGTATTGGCGGCCTCAATTAGTTTTCTGATATTACTGCTGGGATCCTATGCCCTTAAAAGCATGCAGATACGTGAATATCCAGAAATGACCAATACCGTTGTGACGGTAACCACCAGCTACTATGGTGCCGACTCTAATTTGATCCAAGGTTTTATTACTCAACCGTTAGAACAAGCATTAGCTCAGGCTGACAACGTTGATTTCATGACATCAGACAGTTTTTTAGGAAGCTCAAAAATTTCTGTCTACATGAAGCTCAATACCGACCCCAATGGGGCTTTGGCGGATATTCTGGCTAAGGTAAATTCGGTACGTTCTCAGCTGCCAAAAGAAGCCGAAGACCCAACAGTAGAGATGTCTACTGGTGCGCAAACCTCAGCGCTTTACATCTCTTTTTATAGTGAGCAGATTAACTCAAGCCAGATAACCGACTACCTAGAACGTGTCGTTAAACCTGAGTTATTCACTATCGATGGGGTGGCTAAAGTTAACCTATATGGCGGCATAAAATACGCTATGCGTATATGGTTAGATCCAGCGCGGATGGGAGGTTTTAACCTATCATCAACTGATGTCATGAACGTCTTGCAGGCAAATAATTACCAGTCTGCTGTTGGCCAAACCAATAATACCTTCACCTTACTCAACGGCACCGCTGACACTCAGGTTGCTACCGTTGATGAGTTAAAAAAGCTGGTTATTGGTAGCAATAACGGCATGGTGATCCGCCTAGGTGATATCGCGGATATTAATCTAGAAAAGAGTCACGATGTGTACCGCGCATTAGCCGATGGTCAAGAAGCCGTTGTAGTCGGCCTTGACGTTACCCCAACAGCCAACCCATTAATCGTGGCTGCCGATGCACGAGCAATGATGCCTCAAATCGAACGCAGCCTACCTATTTCGATTAAGGCACGTATTCTTTATGATTCATCACTGGCTATTGATGAATCGATTAACGAGGTGATTAAAACCATTGCTGAAGCTGCACTTATTGTTATCGTGGTTATCACGCTGTTTTTGGGTTCATTCAGAGCGGTTATTATTCCAATTGTAACCATTCCACTGTCTTTAATCGGTGTCGCCATCATCATGCAGATGTTTGGCTTTACCCTTAACTTAATGACACTACTCGCGATGGTGCTCGCCATCGGTTTGGTGGTCGATGACGCTATTGTGGTGGTTGAAAACGTCGACCGTCATATCAAGCTTGGCGAACCGCCTTTTAGAGCTGCAATTATTGGTACGAGGGAGATTGCAGTTCCCGTTATCTCAATGACCATTACCCTAGCCGCAGTTTATGCGCCTATTGCCTTAATGGGCGGAGTGACAGGCTCGCTGTTTAAAGAATTTGCGTTAACACTAGCTGGCGCGGTATTTATCTCGGGGATCGTCGCGCTGACGCTGTCACCGATGATGTGCTCTAAAATTCTTAAGCCTCACTCAACACCTAACCGTTTTGAGAGTAGCGTTGAGCACTTTTTAGAAGGCTTAACCAGCCGCTACAATCGTATGCTTACCGCTGTACTTAATAAGCGCCCGGTCGTCATCGCCTTTGCTGTTATCGTATTTGCTTCACTACCTGTCATGTTTAGCTTTATTCCATCAGAACTGGCTCCCAGTGAAGATAAAAGTGTGGTGATGATGATGGGCACCGCACCATCGAGTGCCAATCTTGATTATATCCAAGCAAATATGAAAATCGTCACCGACATGATTAGTGCGCAGCCAGAATCTGCGGCATCGCTTGCATTCGTCGGTGTACCAAGTGCCAACCAAGCCTTTGGTATTGCACCTCTTGTGCCTTGGAGTGAGCGAGATAAAAGCCAGAAGCAGATGCAGGAACTCTTCGGCAAAGAGGTGAAGAATGTTCCCGGCATGGCGGTAACTACCTTCCAGATGCCTGAGCTTCCTGGTGCATCCAGCGGACTGCCGATTCAATTTGTGATCACCAGTTCCTCGTCATTTGAGAACTTATTCCAGATTGGTTCTGGCGTGCTTGAACAGGTGCAAAAAAGTCCACTTTTCGTCTATTCAGTAATCAACCTTAAATTTGATTCTGGCTCGATGAAAATCCACATCAAACGTGATGTGGCTGGTGCTTACGGTATTACCATGAAAGATATTGGCCTAACATTAACCACCATGATGAGTGATGGCTACGTTAACCGTATCAACTTAGATGGTCGCTCCTATGAGGTGATCCCGCAAGTTGAACGTAAACTACGTGCCAACCCTGAAGCGCTGGCCGGTTATTACTTAACCGCAGCCGATGGCCGCTCTATTCCGCTATCTAGCTTAGTCGATATCGAAATCGTGTCAGAGCCACGTTCACTGCCACACTTTAACCAGATGAATGCGGTTACTATCGGGGGCGTAGCAGCACCTGGCGTTGCAATTGGTGATGCTATCGCTTTCTTACAGAATATCGGTGATAACGATCTTCCTAAGGGGTATAGCTATGACTTCCTCGGTGAAGCGCGTCAATATGTCACCGAAGGCACAGCACTTTATGCCACCTTCGGTTTGGCATTGGCGATTATCTTCTTAGTACTAGCGAGTCAATTTGAGAGCCTTAGGGATCCACTGGTGATCTTAGTCTCTGTACCGCTCGCCATTAGTGGTGCCTTGGTCGCTTTAGGTTGGACCCATGTTTTCGGCTTATCGTCGATGAACATCTACACTCAGGTGGGTCTTATCACCTTAGTCGGTCTTATCACTAAGCACGGTATTTTGATGTGTGAGGTTGCAAAAGAGGAACAGCTACATAATGGCTTGAATAAACTCGATGCCATTAAGCATGCGGCAACTATTCGTCTTCGTCCCATCCTAATGACGACTGCCGCGATGATAGCGGGTCTAATTCCGCTCCTATTTGCATCGGGTGCAGGCGCTGCAGCTCGCTTTAATATCGGTCTAGTGATTGTGTCAGGGTTAGCTATTGGCACTGTATTTACCCTGTTTGTACTGCCGGTTATTTACACCTATATCGCAGAGAGGCATCAACCTCTACCGGTATTTGATGAAGAGTTGAATAATACTGACCAGACTAAAGCACATGCTTAACATCTAAGCGCTAGATATTAATCTTAAAGAGCCTGTATTAATTGCAGGCTTTTTTATGCTAATTAGCCGCCTCAGCAAAAGCGGCGAATATTTTGGCAATATCAATTGCCTCAGGTACAATCACTGCCATAAAGCATTAAGCACTTGAGCGGATACAGACAATGATTAACCCAAAGAAAATTGAAGAAGTCGCAAAGCAATTGAGCGAGAATCTTCCTAGTGGATTAAAGCAGTTTGCTGGCGAATTTGAAGAACGCAGTAAGCAAGTTTTGCAAAATCAACTTCAAAAATTAGACGTAGTATCACGTGAAGAATTTGAAGTTCAGCAACACGTTTTGATTAGAACTCGTGAAAAGCTTGAAGCACTTCAAGCTCAAGTTGACGCACTTGAAGCCAAACTCAATTCAGCTGACTAACCACAACTAAACTGATTTAACGCCACGTTTACAGCGAATGGCGAAATCAGCAATAATAAAAAAGGGCATCTCTTCAGATGCTCTTTTTATTAATACTCCTCATGTAATCAGAGATATCGCTGCGAGTACTCACCGTTTCATAACCGTAAAACAATCACAACTAGGGCGTATTTAGGTACTGCTAGTATGGTAACTCACAATTAAACAAAAGCTATTCACCACGGAGATCACGGAGAAGAGCCACAGCCAGTTCTACATCTTTTCCTCTGTGTTCTTCGTCAAAGCACAGCCTTCCGTAGTGAGTGCAGTGCTTTGTCAAAAGCTAGCACCAATCCAAAAAATGAATGCAATCAGCCTTCATTCGAAAGTCAGCACTGCTCACTTTCACTGAAGAATCGCTAATATGAATTAGGATTAATTTACACTTCATGCAAGTGCTCTAGTATAGCTGCGCACTGGCAGGTAACCTTGCCCAAACCATCTGCTTGTTAATCATCTACTCGTTAATTATCGACGGGTAGTCATTCACATACTGTTTTGAGGCCCTGCTTTGAACAAATCCTCTTTTCCGCCTCATCACACTAACAAAGCGCTCTTGGCTGCTTGGGCTGTGTTACTGGCCATTCCCGCTACCATCTACTTTAGTGCGGCGAGCTTATTTCCGACTATCGCCTTAAACTCAAATTTGGCTCAAGCGCTATATTGGCTAACCAGTACAGGTACTGCGCCCTATGGCATTATTACTGGGATACTTATTCTGCTTGCCTGCTATCGCAGCTTAAACCATCAGCAATTTATGCAACTGGTGCTAGCGGTGTCCATTAGCATGGCTGCAACGCTTAGCCTCAACCACTTTCTTAAGCCCTACTTCGCCGAGGCTCGGCCCAACGCCGTCTTACTAGAACAAGAATACCTGCTTAATACCCAAGATTTTTATCAACAATCTAAAGCCGATAAAAGACAGCGAATTGGCACTGCCATTCATCAGTTAGAAGTCGCCCGCCCAGATCTAAGCTTAAGCCCTTCAATCAAACGCCATTGGCAACATGAAGTCGGCTATGCCTTCCCTTCTGGACATACACTCTTTGCCGTCACACTGGCATTAACGGTGAGCTTCTATCTACTCGTAGCAGGGCAAACCTTACTGCCGTTGATATTATTTGGTTGGGCGATTGCGATGGGACTTAGCCGTATGCTACTGGGAATGCACTGGCCCCAAGATGTTCTCGCTTCAACTGCCATAGGTGGCAGCATCGCCTTTAGCAGTATCTATTTAACTCAAGCGCTATGGCCAAAAATAAATAATCGACTTGGATCTCGCCTAAAAACAGCTTAACAAAACCTATCAGTATCGACAGAGTTAAACCCTACCGAGCTGTAGGGTTTATTAACCTGCCCGCTTGCGCTTGATCTCAATTGCGGTATTCTGCCAGCAAACAAAATAATACTTTGAATAAACCCAAACTATTAACTCAAAACGATTAACCCAAACTTTGATGAGACCCAACCATGGCTGAACTGCAATTAGACAAGATTGACCTGAACATTCTCAAACTGATGCAGCAACATGGCAAATTGTCTAATCAGGAGCTGGCCGAAAAAGTCGGCTTGTCGCCTTCTCCTTGCTCAAGAAGGGTAAGATCCCTAGAAGAGGCTGGCTACATTGCAGGTTACGCCACCTTGCTCAGTGCCGAGCACTTCGATCTCGCACTTACGGCCTATATTCAAATTCGCTTAGAAAAACACTCCACCGATATTCTCGATGCCTTTGAAGAGAAAATAAGTAGCTATGATGAAGTACAAGAGTGCTGTCTACTCACGGGTAGCGATGCCGACTATCAAATCAAAGTGCTGGTTAGCGATATGAAACAATTTAAAGTCTTCCTGCTCGATAAGCTGACCTCCAACGATCATATCGCTGGTGTACGCTCAAGCTTCGTGTTGAAACAAGTGAAAAACCAAACCAGCATTCCACTGCCTATTTAGCTCTCTTTTTGTTTAACCTCGCTAGTTATCGTTAGTTATCGGCGGCAACATCTGCCGCCAAGCCCTCGCCATTACGACTATAATCTGTGCATTCAGTCCCATTTTCCTAATTAATCGCAGCATGATTTTATTGCGCACAGAGATAGATAAATCAGACGTCACGCAACCAGATATCAATAAAAAGCAAAAAATAAATAAATTACGTCAAAATAGTTCAACAATAAGAAATAAACTACCAACAAACTATAATAAAACGAGAATTCAAAGCGTTGACGTGTCATTTTAAAGCACTAGTATGCGCGCTCTTCTATCAGAAAGAGAGCTCCAATGAGTACAGTAAAACAAGGGCATTTTAGCTCGAAGATTGGCTTTATCATGGCCGCGGCAGGATCTGCTGTCGGTGTGGGTAATATCTGGGGGTTTCCCACTCAAGCTGCAACACATGGCGGCGGAGCTTTCTTGCTTGTTTACCTATTTCTGATCTTAGTACTCGGTTACCCCATGCTAATGGCAGAACTGATGATAGGTCGACATGGGCAAACCAATCCCGCCGATGCCATGGCCAATTTAGCTAATCGCCCTCTGAGTAAGAAAATAGGTAAGGCAATCGGCTTTATCTCTATCATGACCGCCACTCTAATTTGCACTTTCTACAGCATTTTATCGGGCTGGTTTGTCAGCTTTGCTATCGCCCCCGTTGCCGAATTAACAGGCCAAACTCAAGCCGCCGCATGGTTGATGGACTTTTCATTATCGCGCAACATAGTGTTCACGCTTATCTTTATTGCCATGGTCATTTTAGTGATCCGCCAAGGTGTACAAAAAGGCATTGAACGCTGGTCAAAACGTCTCATGCCGATGCTATTGCTTATCTTAGTCGCTGGGGTGATTTATATCTTAATGCAGCCAGGTGCGATGCAAGGTTTAGAGGTGTTATTAATCCCCGACTTCTCCCGCGTGTTCGAAGCCGATGTATTGATTGGTGCCCTAGGACAAACCTTCTTCTCTTTAACCATAGGCACAGCGGCTATGATGGTTTATGGCGCTTACTTAAGCCAAAAAGAAGATCTTGCAAAGCTAACCGCCTACGTGACACTCACCGATACCTCTGTGGCCTTTCTAGCGGCGCTAATGGTGATCCCAGCGATGTACGTTGCGCAGCATAACGGCGTACAAATTTTTGCAAAAGACGGTAGCCTATTAAACTCTGACACCTTAGTGTTTACCGTTCTGCCAGCCCTGTTCGACACAATAGGTGGCCTAAGCCAGTACCTGCTAGCCATTATCTTCTTTATTTTAATGACGATTGCAGGACTCACCTCTGCCATCTCAATTGTCGAGGTGCCCACCAGCTACTTAGTTGAAAAAACCAACTTAAGCCGTGATAAAGCCACCTTGATAGTGGGGAGTGTCATTGCGCTGTTATCTCTGGTTGTTGTATTTAATTTTGAGACACTATTTAGCTTTATGATCACCCTCACCACAGAACGGGCTCAGCCATTAATTGCTCTTGGTATCGCCATCTACTTAGGTTGGGTATGGAATCGAAATCAACTGATTAACGCTATTGCCCAGCAAGAGGGCGTCAATCCTAATAGCCTGTTTTGGAAGGTATGGCCTTGGTATGTTAAGTACATCTGTCCGTTGCTTATTATCCTGATCATTGTGCAGCTGATTAGCTAAGCTCAATTGAAAGCTTAAATACAAGTGATAACTTAAGTTCAACAGTAATAATCACTGATATCAAGGGGCGAGTTAATCGCCCCTTTTTTGTACGCCCCGCCCTGAAATAGTGAGGTGAGTCACACCCACCTGTGACCCTTTGTCGCACCTTGGTACAAATTGGTTTGCCGTCTTTATAAAGCCCTGTAAAACAGGCAAAAAATAAATAACGATAAGCAAACTATGATGAACAAGAAAAACATATTGGCGATCCCAGTCGTCACTTTAGGGTTGATTTCAAGTCCCGCTTTCGCCGAAAGCACCGCAAAAAGTACCGAGTCAGAGCCCGTTGAGCGCATAATTGTCACTGGTGAGCTGATGAAAGATCCCACTAAGACTTATACCGACCCCAAAAAGCCACGCCTACCGCTACCCGCTTATGATGGCGCGGGTTTTTTAAAGACCATTCCAGGTTTTAGTATTGGCCGCAAAGGGGGAGCTGGCGGAGATCCAAGTCTGCGAGGACTCGGTGGCTCACGCTTAAGTATTGTAGATGATGGCCAACATGTTTATGGCACCTGCGGTGGACGAATGGACCCACCAACCGCCTATATTTACCCAGAAGCCTACGACAATATTACTGTGATTAAAGGCCCGCAGACGGTTAAATATGGTCCAGTTGGCAGCGCGGGTACAGTGCTATTTGAAAAAGACCGTCACAGTTTTGATGAGCCGGGTTTAAATGGCCGCGCCAGCATGACGGCAGGAAGTTTTGGCCGATCAGACTATCTCGTCGAGTTAAAAGCCGGTGATGAGCAACACTACTTTGATATGGATGTTAACCAGTCATCGAGCGACCATTATAAAGACGGTGACGGCAATAAGGTGCAATCCAGTTATGACCGCTCAAACTATAACTTAGCCATTGGCTGGACGCCGACCGAAGAGACCGTTCTAGAGCTCGCTTATGGCAGTTCATCAGGTGAGGCCGAATATGCCGACCGCGCTAATAAGGCCCGTGAGATCAGTAATGAAAATCTCACGCTTTTGCTGCAGCATGAGTTTGATAGTCAATGGATAGATGCCATCGAATTCCAAGCCTACGCTAATGAAAATGACCATGTAATGGATGAATTCGATCAAGGCATAAATTCAGGTACCAACGTTAGGCGTGGCACTAAAGGCGGACATTTTTGGGCTGAATTCACCTTAGCCACAGACTGGTCCTTAACAGCCGGTACTGACTACATGGATAGCCTTCACAAAGGTCGCAGTATTAATCCGGCAGTTCCTGCTGTTCCTGGAAATAATGGCTTAGACGATCTACTCAACAAGCCATTTAAAGACAATATGCGCTATCAGGCTACGGGGCTTTTCCTAGAGTCGGCTTACAAGATGGGCACAGGTGAGCTATTTGCTGGTGTACGCTATGACCATTGGAAAACTGAATTGATGGTCGGACAAACAGGTGAGCGTAGCGACGATCTGTTCAGTGGCTATGGCCGCTATGAGCTCGCTTCAGGAAACAGCCAATACTACGCAGGTGTTGGTCATGCCCAGCGCATGCCTGATTATTGGGAGATCATGAAGTCGGATATTAATAATCTAAGCCAAAAAGCATTTGATCTCGCACCAGAAAAAACTACCCAGCTGGATATTGGTTGGATTTACGAAGCCGATATCGCTATTTCAACATCGCTATTTTACGGAGAGATCCGCGACTACATCTTAATCGATGCCAACACTAAGCCCACTTCAGCTTACAACATCGACGCTACCGTTTATGGCGGTGAGATTGCAGCAACAATTCCGCTAACTGAGCATTTCTCAACTCAAACAAGTGTCAGCTACAGCCATGGAGACAACGACACTGCCGGCACACCACTTGGGCAAATTCCTCCACTTGAAGGCCGTATCACTCTTGATTACCAATACGACCAGTGGACAGCAGGTCTGCTTTGGCGCTTAGTCGCAGCCCAAGATAGAGTTGCCATTGGCGAAGGTAACATCTCGGGTCAGGATTTAGCTAAAAGCAGCGGATTCGGCACGCTCGCCTTTAACGCTAGCTGGCAGCACAACGAAGCATTATTAGTGAGCTTCGGCGTAGAGAATCTATTTGATATCACCTACGCCGAGCATATTAGCCGCTCAGGTGCTGGCAACGATATTCCAGGAAGCTCGCCGATGTTTCAGGTCAATGAGCCTGGCCGCACCGCCTGGATAAAAGCCGATTACACCTTCTAGTACAGCTAATAGCGATCAGATTGAAGCTAAACAAAAGTACCTAGCAGGTTTAAGCGAACAGAAGGCCGCTCATTAGAGCGGCCTTCTTTTCGCTTGTTGTTAGTCTACAAACTAAGCTAATACTTCTTCTAATGCTTTAAGGCAAAGAGCGACGTTTTCGCGGCGCGCACCATAACCCATCAAGCCGATACGCCAGGCTTTACCCGCAAGCGCACCAAGACCAGCACCAATCTCAAGGTTGTAGTTTTCTAATAACTGCTTTCTAACCTTAGCGTCATCAATGCCATCTGGAATATAAACAGCATTCAGTTGAGGTAAGCGCTCAGCTTCTGCCACCACAAATTTAAGCCCTAAACGCTGCAAGCCGTGACGCAGCACTTGATGCATATCGGCATGACGCTGCCAAGCAAGTTCGAGCCCTTCAACTGACAATAAGCGTAGTGACTCATGTAGTGCATAAAGCGCATTCACTGGCGCTGTATGGTGGTAGCTTCGCTTACCATCACTCGATGCATCCCAGTAACCCATCACTAAGGTTTGATCTAAGAACCAGCTTTGTACTGGTGTCTTACGTGCCTTTAACTTGGCAACAGCTGCAGGCGAAAACGACACTGGCGACAAGCCCGGCACACAAGATAAGCACTTCTGGCTACCAGAATAAATAGCATCTATGCCCCACTCATCTACAAGTAGCTCAACTCCACCTAACGAGGTCACCGCGTCGACTATCGATAGACAATCATGCTGTTTTGCCAGCGCACATAAGGCTTTAGCATCTGACAGTGCACCGGTTGAGGTCTCTGCATGCACAAAAGCTAAGAATTTTGCATCAGGATTTGCCGCTAATGCACTGGCAACTAAGTCGGTATCTACCGCCTTACCCCACTCATTATCAACCACAACCGCAACGCCGCCGACACGCTCAACGTTCTGACGCATACGCTCGCCAAAAACGCCATTACGGCAAACAATCACTTTTTCACCGGGCTCAACCAGATTAACAAAGCACGTTTCCATACCGGCACTACCAGGCGCAGAGACAGCAAGCGTCATCTCATTTTTAGTCTGAAAGGCATACTGGATAAGTGCTTTAAGTTCATCCATCATCTCGACAAATAGCGGGTCTAAGTGACCAATGGTCGGCTTAGATTGAGCAGCGAGCACCTCAGGGTATACATCTGAAGGCCCTGGCCCCATCAAAGTGCGACGTGGCGGATTAAATGGCTCGATAAAAGGTGCGGGTAACATGATATTTCCTCTAAAACTTCTCGTTTTGATAAGGTTAAGGTGTGACCGCTGCCATGCTGCTATAACGATACATATCGCCAAGCCTAGGTGTTAGTCAGTCTTTAGTGGAATATTATTATTGTTCTATCTTAATCAGCGTAAAAAACGACTCGAACAAAAAGCGAGTTAAGCAACCATACTACAGAATATGTTCCAATATTATCAACTTACTAACCGATAAAAATTATTTCCTATTTCCCAAGGTATACCCGCCCATAAAAAAGGCAGCATCATAGTCAATGAGGTTGCCTTTTTGTTACCTAACCCGCTAATTACGATTATCTAAAAATAAGCGGTAGGCTGGGCTATGGGTTTCCTCTTGATAGACGAAACCTAACTCAGTTAAAAACTGCTGAAAAGCCAAAGCATCACTTTGTGGCACTTCAAAACCCGCTAAGACTCGACCGTACGCCGCGCCGTGATTACGATAATGGAACAAACTGATATTCCACTTACTCTGCAAAGTCGTTAAAAATTTAAACAGCGCACCTGGGTGCTCCGGAAACTCAAAACTAAATAAACGCTCCTCTAATGGCTCCGGCGGATGCCCACCGACCATATAGCGCACATGCAGTTTAGCGGTTTCGTCTTGCGACAGGTCTTGCACTTCAAAGCCTTCAGACTCGAGATTCGCGATAATCTCATCTAGCTCAACTTGCCCTTCTGTCAACCGAATGCCAGCAAACACCACCGCCTTGTCACGACTGCTAAAGCGGTAGTTAAACTCGGTCATGGCGCGCTTATCCAGCAACTCACAAAAACGCAGGAACACTCCCGGACGCTCTGGCACTTTAACCGCTAAAATTGCCTCTTTTTGCTCGCCTAATTCACAGCGCTCTGACACATAACGTAAGCTGTGAAAATTCACATTAGCGCCACTTAAAATAGCGCCCACTTTCTCGCCTTTACCCTTAGTGCCAATGTATTTTTTCAGCCCCGCTAGCGACAACGCGCCGGAAGGTTCAGCAATCGCACGGGTGTCTTCGAAAATATCTTTCACCGCCGCGCAGATTTCATCAGAGGTCACGGTGATCACATCATCGACATACTCACGGGCCAACCTAAAGGGCTCAGCGCCGATTTGTTTAACCGCAACGCCATCTGCAAATAGACCTACTTGCGGTAAGATCACCCGCTCATCAGCCTCAAGCGCCGCTTTTAAACACGCTGAATCTTCAGGTTCAACACCAATAATCTTTACCTGGGGCATCACCGCTTTGTAATAAGCAGCAACACCGGCAATCAGGCCACCGCCACCAACTGGCACAAATACCACTTCGAGATCGCGCTGCTGTTGCACCATCTCTTGCGCTACCGTGCCTTGGCCAGCAATCACAGCTTCATCATCAAAAGGCGCGACATACACTCGGCCTTCATTCTTAGCAAGGCTCTGTGCATAAGCGTTGGCTTGATCGAACGCTTGCCCATGAAGTACCACCTCACCGCCTAAACGCCTTACCGCATCCACCTTAATATCGGGGGTCGTTTCAGGCATCACGATAACCGCACTAATACCACGCGCCGACGCCGACATCGCCACGCCTTGAGCATGATTACCGGCAGAGGCGCAAACCACGCCGCACTCACACTCCTGGGCAGTTAACTCAGCAATTTTATTGTAAGCACCACGCAGCTTAAACGAGTGCACAGGTTGCAGATCTTCACGCTTTAAAAAGACCTGACAGCCCAAACGCGCCGACAACTTATTAAGGCTCGACAGCGGGGTGACTTTAGCCACGTCGTAAACCGACGACAGTAAAATTTTCTGCAAATAATAATGGGCTAAATCCAGTTGCGATTGTGATGCTAGAGCCAACATAAACTACCTCTTTTATCCGGTAAAATAGCTTAAACCAATTTGCTGGCATCGCGCACAGCGCCTTTATCGGCACTGGTTGCAAGTAACGCATAGGCTTTAAGCGCCAAAGAAACTTGTCTTACACGACCAAGTGGCTTCCACGCATCTTTGCCAAGCGCTTCCATCGCCGTACGGCGCGCCGCGAGTTCAACATCGCTTATCGCAAGCTTGATGGAACGGGCTGGAATATCAATCTCAATGCGATCGCCGGTTTGCACCAAACCGATAGTGCCCCCCGCCGCCGCTTCTGGTGAAACATGGCCAATGGATAGACCCGAGGTGCCGCCCGAGAAGCGACCATCTGTGATAAGCGCGCACTGAGTACCTAGGCCGCGAGATTTTAAGTAACTGGTTGGATACAGCATCTCTTGCATACCCGGGCCACCTTTAGGGCCTTCGTAACGAATAACCACCACATCGCCAGCAACCACTTCACCGCCCAAGATCCCAGCAACGGCGTCATCTTGGCTCTCATAAACCCGAGCACTACCGATAAAGGTGTGGTTTTCAACTTCAACACCCGCGGTCTTAACGATACAGCCATCAAGGGCAACGTTACCCGATAGCACAGCCAAACCACCTTCTTGGCTAAAGGCAAACTCACGGCTACGAATACAACCTTCTTTACGGTCATCATCAACACTGTCCCAGCGGCAATCCTGGCTAAAGGCTTTAGTGGTTGGGATACCTGCAGGCCCTGCTGAGAAGAACTTACGCACCGCGGCATCATCGCTTTGGGCAATGTCATATTTAGCTAATACCGCGGCAAGGTTTTCGCCTGCAACGTGGTAGGCGTCATTATGCAATAAGCCCGCACGATCAAGTTCGCCTAAAATCCCCATAACACCACCCGCGCGGTGTACATCTTCCATGTGATATTTAGGCGTAGACGGCGCCACTTTACAAAGGTGGGGGACAAGGCGAGACAGACGATCGATATCTGCCATAGTGAAATCAACTTCCGCTTCATGCGCAGCTGCTAACAGGTGTAATACGGTATTACTTGATCCGCCCATGGCGATATCCAGCGTCATCGCATTTTCAAACGCGTTAAAGTTGGCGATATTGCGTGGCAATGCCGATTCATCATCATGCTTATAATAACGAGTCGCTAAATCCATAATACGGCGACCCGCCTCAAGGAATAACTCACGGCGATCAGCATGAGTTGCAAGCATTGAGCCGTTACCCGGCAAAGATAAACCAAGCGCTTCGGTTAAACAGTTCATCGAGTTGGCGGTAAACATGCCAGAGCATGAGCCACATGTTGGGCACGCGCTGCGCTCAATCTGTTCACTATCTTCGTCGGAGACGCGATCATCTGCCCCAGCCACCATGGCATCGACCAAATCGAGTTTAATGATGTTGCCTGAAAGCTTAGTTTTACCCGCTTCCATTGGTCCACCAGAGACAAATATCACTGGGATATTCAGTCTGAGTGATGCCATCAACATGCCAGGGGTGATCTTATCGCAGTTTGAGATACACACTAATGCGTCGGCGCAGTGTGCATTAACCATGTATTCCACACTATCGGCAATGAGTTCACGTGATGGCAAGCTGTACAGCATACCGCCATGACCCATGGCAATACCGTCATCGACTGCGATGGTATTAAACTCTTTTGCAATACCACCCGCTTCTTCAATTGCGCCTGCAACCAAGGAGCCCATATCTTTTAAATGCACATGGCCTGGTACAAACTGAGTAAAGGAGTTAGAGATAGCGATAATCGGCTTACCAAAGTCGTTATCTTTAACACCCGTCGCGCGCCATAATGCACGAGCGCCTGCCATATTACGGCCTTCGGTACTGGTTGCTGAGCGTAGTTTTGGCATTGCTTTATCCTTGTTTTAAAGAAGGGTTGAGGTCCTAGGTCCTAGGTCCTAGGTCCTAAAAAATCTGTCACACCTTCTATTTTCTAATTCGTTAACCTGAGATATCGTTCTCAGCTTTTATGTTTCGTCTAAGCTTTCCGGCTCTTTACCGTCTTGGTTCGTCCGGCCTTTCCGAACGCGGTTCATCTTAGCTTATGCTTTCCTAGGACCTTTCTTAGCTTTTCCTAACACCTAGGGCCTGCTTTCCCGGCCTTTCCGTCAGTGAGCAAGCGAACGTTCCGTTATCCGTTAGCGAAGCGTTCGTCTTAGCCTGTGCTTTCCTAGGACCTTTCTTAGCTTTTCCTAGCACCTAGGGCCTGCCTTTAACCTTCTAAAGCCTCCAACCAACCCCATTTATCTTCGGTTTCACCGCTAAACAGGCCGAAGAAACTCTGCTGGATCTCTTTGGTGATCTCGCCGCGTTTACCACTGCCCACTTCGATGCGATCAACACTGCGCACCGGTACAATTTCAGCTGCAGTACCTGTCATAAAGATCTCATCAGCAAGATACAAAAACTCGCGTGACATCTGCTCCTCCACCACTTGATAACCTTTATCTCTGGCAAGGGTCATAATAGTGTCTCGAGTCAGCCCCATCAGAATAGCGGCTGTTGCTGGCGGGGTGTAGATCTTGTTCTTTTTTACCACAAAAATATTGGCACCAGCAGCTTCGCTCACTAATCCATTGGTATCAAGTGCAATACCCTCATCGAAACCATTACGCTTAGCTTCAGTAGAGATCTGCAAAGACGATAAATAGTTACCACCAGCTTTGGCACCGGTTGGAATGGTATTGGGCGCGAGACGATTCCAAGAGGTTACCGCCACATCCACCCCGGCATCCATGCTGTCTTCACCTAGGTAAGCTCCCCACGGAAAAGCGGCCACTAATAAATCGCACTGAGCATCTTTCGGTGGAGTGATCCCCATGCCCACATCGCCATAAAAAGCTAAAGGACGAATGTAGGCACTCTTTAAGCCATTATCTAATACTGCGTCGCTACATGCCTGCATGACATCCTCGAAGCTGTAAGGTATTGGCATACGGTAAATTTTTGCTGAATCAAACAGGCGCTGAACATGCTCTGTTAAACGAAACCCTGCAGGGCCACGGTGAGTATCATAAACTCGAATGCCTTCAAAAACTGACGTGCCGTAGTGCAGCGCGTGAGACATAACATGAACCTTAGCATCACCCCAAGGCATCATTTCACCATTGAACCAAATTAACTCTGCTGTTTTAGCGGCCATATTCTCACCCTTTATGTTGTTCTAATGCTGCTGTGGTATTGCTTACCAATACTTGGCAATCAATCACATCAATAAGCTTATTTATTTGATTAGTTAGTAAGCCGATTTCACGCTCACTTTCCACCAGCATATCGATGCTGGTACTGTTATTACTATTGAGCTGCATGCTCAAGTTAGCGACCTTAAAGCCACGATGGCGAGCTACGCGTAGCACGCGCTCTAACACTTCAGGTTGTTGCTGCACGTTTAACGCTAATGAGTAGTTGTTCATATTCAGGCTCTCCATCTTGCTTTATCGCTCATGCTCTTATGCTTATGCTAAATGCTTAAATGCTTAAATGCTTAAGTGCTTAAGTGCTTTAGTGCTTTGTTTCAAACTCACCGCTTTTTGCCGTTAAGTTTGCTTATCCATCTCTTCCATCATGTCCTGGTTTGACGCCCCTGGTGGCACTAATGGCCAAACGTTATGGGCATCATCAATCGATACATGCAGTAAAAAAGGCCCTTGGCTATTGAGCAGTTGATCCAGCCCTGCTTCGACCTCACACGCTTGAGTAATATTACGACCCGGGATATCAAATGCCGATGCCATCTTGACGAAATCAGGGTTGTCAGACAGATCCGTTTCACTGTAACGCTCTTCAAAAAACAGCTGCTGCCACTGCTTCACCATGCCTAGTTTTTGGTTATCAACCAGTAAGATTTTGACCGGTAACCGCTTACGCTTGATGGTGGTGAGCTCTTGCACATTCATCATAAATGAGCCGTCCCCCGAGACCACAACAACAGTCGCATCTGGGCGCGCCACTTTAGCGCCTATGGCAGCTGGCAAGCCAAACCCCATAGTGCCTAGACCCGCACTGGATAGGTGATCTTCTGGGCGATTGAAAAACATGTGCTGCGCTACCCACATCTGATGCTGGCCGACATCACAGGCCACTACACTATCTTGGGGCAACTTATGCGCAAGACGATTAAGCATAGCAGGGGCGTAAATAAGCTCGCCCGGACGGTCATAACGCCATTGATGCTCATGCTTCATCTGCTCAATCTTGGCTTGCCACGGTGCAAACTGCTCGCCTAAATGTTGAGTTAACAGCGGTAAGATCTGGCGTAGGTCACCCGCAATTGCCACTTCTGGTAGACGTAACTTGCCTAGCTCCGCAGCATCGATATCAAGATGGATCACCTTCGCGTTTGCAGCAAAGCTGGCTAAACGCCCTGTCACTCTATCGTCAAAACGTGCCCCCACCACTATCAGCAGATCGCACTCTTGTACCGCAAGGTTAGCTGCCTTTGAGCCATGCATGCCCAGCATCCCCAAATAACCCGGAGTCTCTAACGTGATTGAGCCTAACCCTTTTAGGGTGGCTACCGATGGGATCCCGGTGATCTTGATAAACTCACGAAGTGGCTCAACCGCGCTCGCCATGCCTACACCACCACCCACATATAGCATGGGCTGCTTTGCTTGTTCGATAAGTTGGCGCGCTTGCTTAATCTGCTCTGCAGTGTGCTCTGGCTCCACGCTAACCGCTTGCAATGGCGTCTTGTATTCAAGCATGGCAATTTGCACATCTTTAGGAATATCAACTAAAACAGGGCCTGGGCGACCCGATGCGGCTATCTCGAAAGCTTTATATAGTGTAGGAACTAACTCATCGACATGGGTCACCATAAAGCTGTGCTTAGTACACGAAAGTGACAGACCTAAAACATCGATCTCTTGAAAGGCATCGGTGCCGATAACCGCAGTAGAAACTTGCCCCGTAATGGCAACCACTGGCACAGAATCTAACAGAGCATCAGCCAATGAGGTCACCAGGTTAGTCGCACCGGGGCCTGAAGTGGCAAAGCACACACCGGTTTTGCCACTCGCTCTAGCGTATCCCACGGCAGCAAACGCCGCGCCTTGCTCGTGTCGGCTTAGAAGGTGCTCTACTGGGCTGCCGTAGAGGGCATCATAAATCGGCATAATCGCGCCACCAGGGTAACCAAACACAGTGGTCACGCCGTGTGCGGCAATCGCCTTTATGACTGCATCTGCGCCTCGTATCATCTGCCCTTGCTCCATCTGCCTCTGTTCCATCTATCAGCGCTCCATTACAATTAACTTATTTCTTAAGGGATTAGATAGAAGCTTTGCTTTTACTAAGCCCTTAAACGAAAAAACCCCCGTTCCTTTCGGAGCGGGGGTTTTTGCAATCTTAAACCTAGTTTAGGTGTGTCGATTCCATATGCGCGGCCCCCGCTGTGATTTAATAATCACCACGGTAATAATCACAATAATGAGCTGGGCAGCTTGGTTAAACATATTCGACTGGCTTCCTAATCAGGGTCTTTGCTTAAATTCAGTACATTAAGGAATAACACAAAGCCTATAAAAAACACAATAAAAAACTTTTATCATCAAAAATTATCATCTTGTATAAGCGGTTTAGGCCGCCAACTGCATCGAAATAAATGATGTTCTGCCTGACGTAATTAATGTCATTAAGGTATTAATCGTTAATGATTTATAGAAAAAATTTTTGCCTCTAATGCCGATTTAAGACACCAAGAGTCTGCACAAACCTATGTGTAGACTCTTAGTAAAAAGTCATTAGCTTTCTTCTACGATACGCTTCATTTCAGTCATGTAACCGCGAAGCTCTGCACCCACTTCTTCAACTGCTGTGTAGCGAATTGCCGCGTTGACTTCAATTAAACGTACGTTATCGACGCCATTGCTGGTGTCTTGCAAACCACCACCTAGGTACTCGGCAGACATATTAGCAACGTAGTCTTTTAGCAATGGTAATGCCGCATGGTTGAATAGGTAACAGCCGTATTCAGCGGTGTCTGAAATCACCACGTTCATCTCATACAAACGCTTACGTGCAATCGTATTAGCAATCAGCGGTGTTTCGTGCAGTGACTCATAGTAAGCCGACTCTTCGATGATGCCCGCTGCAACCATGGTATCGAACGCCAATTCCACACCGGCTTTGATCATCGCAACTAAGAAAATACCTTTATCGAAATACGCTTGCTCATCGATATGTTCATCGCATGTTGGTGCATTTTCAAAACCAGTGTCGTTGGTTTCGCTACGCCACTTAAGCAAGTTCGCATCGTCGTTAGCCCAATCAGCCATCATGGTCTTAGAAAATTCACCGCCAATGATGTCGTCCATATGCTTTTCAAACAATGGCTTAAGAATAACCTTCAACTCTTCAGCCATATCAAACGCTTTGATTTTTGCAGGGTTTGATAGTCGGTCCATCATATGAGTGATGCCGCCATGCTTCAGTGCTTCAGTGGTGGTTTCCCAACCTTGCTGAATAAGCTTGGCCGCGTAACCAGGCTCGATACCGTCGGCAACCATCTTCTCGTAACCTAAGATTGCGCCCGTTTGCAGCATGCCGCACAGGATAGTTTGCTCACCCATCAGATCTGATTTCACTTCAGCGATGAAAGAAGAATGCAGTACACCAGCGCGATCGCCACCAGTTGCACTGGCATAAGCTTTCGCGATATCAAAACCTTCACCCTTAGGGTCATTCTCTGGGTGAACGGCAATCAGTGTTGGTACACCAAAGCCGCGCTTATACTCTTCGCGCACCTCAGTACCAGGGCACTTAGGAGCAACCATGATAACGGTGATATCTGGGCGAACCTGCATGCCTTCTTCAACGATGTTGAAACCGTGAGAATAAGACAGGGTTGCACCTTGCTTCATCAATGGCATCACAGTGTTAACAGCGTTAGTGTGTTGCTTGTCTGGCGTCAGATTTAACACCAAGTCCGCCTCTGGGATTAGCTCTTCGATAGTGCCAACACGGAAACCATTACCCGTCGCTTTCTGGTAAGAATCACGTTTTTCGCTAATGGCTTGCTCACGCAATGCAAAAGAGATATTTAGACCTGAGTCACGCATATTCAAGCCCTGATTAAGGCCTTGAGCGCCACAACCAAGAATAACGATGTTCCAACCCTTGATAAAGTTGCAGCCTTCGCTAAATTCACTGCGATCCATAAAGCGGCATTGAGCCAGCTGCTGTAATTGTTGACGCAAATTCAGAGAGTTAAAATAGTTAGCCATCTGATATACCACCTTGATTCTGGACAGTTAAACGGGCCGACTCGATAGCGAGTCACGCTGTGATTGAACTCACTATAGCGCAAGCATTTCATTGCTTAAAATGATATATTCGAAACATCACGTTGCATTTTTTGCAACATAAAGCTTGTCGGCACTACTAACGGAGAGATCACTTTGGATATTCGAACCATCAAGCTATACCTGCATCTTGCCGATAGTTTGCACTTTGCTAGAACAGCCCAGGCCATGCATGTGAGCCCATCGACCTTAAGCCGTGCCATGCAAAGGCTAGAAGAGGAAGTGGGGGCGCAGCTGTTTCAACGTGATAATCGCAGTGTGACGTTAACCAGTGCAGGCATAGAGTATCGACACTTTGCCGAGTTAACCTTAGATCAGTGGGCAAAGCTTAAAACTAAGATCGATCCTAAGCAGGACATACTCAGAGGTAAGCTCAATCTGTACTGCTCAGTAACAGCCGCCTATAGTCATCTCCCCGGATTACTGGATCGCTTTAGACGTGAGCACCCGCAAGTTGAGATAGCCCTCACCACTGGTGATGCCGCGAATGCGGTTAATGAAGTGCGCAACAACCGCGCCGATATCGCCATCGCCGCGCTGCCCGATCCGTTTCCCGATAATCTGCACTTTGCCAAAATTGATGATGTGCCTTTGTCTATTATCGCCCCCACCTTTAGATGCCAAGTGCAAAAGTTATTAACTGAATCTTATATCCCTTGGGACAGGCTGCCCTTTATCGTGCCGGAGCATGGACCTGGGCGAAAGCGTATCGATAACTGGTTTAAGTCATTAGGCCTAATCCCCAATATCTATGCTCAGGTATCAGGACAAGAAGCGATCGCTTCTATGGTGGCGCTCGGTTGTGGAGTCAGCATTACGCCAGAGGTGGTGATCAATAACAGTCCGGTACGCGACCGTATTCAGCTGCTAACATCACCCATAGACATCCCACCCTTTGAACTAGGCTGCTGCTGTAAGAGTAAACGGCTCGATGAACCGGTAATAGCAGCCTTTCTGCAAGCGATATAACTGAGTACGCCATTGATATTAGAGTCATACGCCATCAATATCTGCTCATATTGAATTAGGTTGCTGTTGTAAGAGTAAACGCTTACAACAGCAACTGATTAAGTCATGTAGGCAAGTTAAGCCCAAACCTGATTCAAAACAAAAAACTAAGGCTCCAGCACAAACGAGGTTCTTTGCGTTAACAGCCATACACCACGAAGCGCTCACTTCGTTTGCTACACAGAGGACACGAAGAAAAGCAAAAGCTCGGCATTGCTCTTCTCCGTGCTCTTCGTGTTCTCCGTGGTTCATTCTTGTCTTTCGAAGTCTGCTGCGGCTAGTCTTTTCGATTGTCACGAACGCCATCAATAATCAGATTACGCAGCCAGCGATGGCTAGGGTCGAGATTAAAGTGTTTATGCCAAACTAACACATAGGCACCTGGATCAACATGCACTGGCACATCGAGGCACACCAGATCATAGTTAACCATCATCTGCTGGATATACTTTCGTGGCGCGCACAAGATCAGATCGCTGTGCTCACATAGATCCATTGCGCAATTAAAGTCGGTCATGTTAACCGCGATATCACGCTGCAGATGCTCTAAACGCAGTACATCATCAAGCAACCACTGCTCCAAACCACCAAAGGCCACCTGCAGGTGACGGTATTTGAGAAAAGTCTCTAAGTTCCATGGCTCTTTTAGCGCAGGGTGATCGCGTCTTAACAAACACACTGGGTAGTCACGAATAAGCTCTGCCGCGCCTAACTCCTCCGGCAAGTTATTCATATGCAGCAAAGAACGTTTATCCCACTCACGGCAGATAATGCCCATATCAATTTCACAGCGTAATAACTGTTCCATACTAGAATGCGACCAAGTATGGCCATTAATGCTCACCTGCGGCGCTTGTTTTAGCAGCTTTGGCATAAAATAGGGGTAAGTCAGTGAGTAAGCCGTTTCAACAATATGCATTCGAAAACGACGTTGACTCTCAGCGGGCTCGAAGGTGCTAGGACGAGTAAATTGATCCAGTTTTTGCAGCACATCCCGCAGCTCAGGGGCTAATTGCAGCGCACGAGGCGTGGCCTTTAAGCCATAAGCTGTGCGTTCAAATAGTTGATCGTCGAAGGTTTCTCTCAATTTACTCAACTGCTTACTCACCGCAGACTGACTCAAATGCAGTCTCGATGCCGCCGCAGTAACACTCTGCTCTTCAAGCAGCACTTCTAATACTCGGAGTAAATTGAAATCCAGCTGTTTCACAATCAACCTTCTAGGGATAGCCTAAGATATATCTGGCTATAATAAAGAGTTTACAAACTAACGCTATGGATATTTATTTAATTAAGGCTCAACACTCGACTAACATTAGTTTTAGTCAAGCGCCTTAACAAGCCGCAGTGATAGCTGTGAAATAGTAAAGGCTAAAAGCCACAGAAAATGGACAATGATAATCTCAATATTCATTTTCTAGTCAGCAAGGACTGAGGAGGGGCAATTGAAAATGAAAAGTAACAAGTAACAAGTAACAAGTAACAAAAAATTTGTACTTGACTATTATGTAGATAAAAAACATACGTATAATTAATGACACTCAAGCATTAAAAGTCATATCAAAAACACTAACAATAAAATAGTTAAAACCCATAACCCCATCATTGAAATGGGGCTAAAATTAAAGCATAAAAATAAATCCAACACCAATAGATATAAATACAATCAAACCAGCATCTAAATCAATGACAATAATCAGACTATAAGAACCGTTGTGACAAAGAGCACGCTCTTATCAATAGGAAATAAAAAACTCGTTTAATGGTCCTCGCTTAACAGTAAGTATTAGTTACAATGATTTTTTCAATCAATCTGATCTGTTGCAACTCTAACTTTCGCTCTTGATTCACATAAATAGCAATGGGGCCATCAATATTCCCCTCAGTCGGTCCAGCGCACTTTTCCAGCATTCCATTATTCAAAATAATCTGTTCTGGCAATAGACCAATACCCATTCCACGCTCTATCAATTTGCATGAAAAGTCTGGTGTATCTATCACCATTACTTTTCTAAAATTGGGGTTGTTATACATACACTCGCTTAAGTCATGCCAGTGATTCCACACATCAGAATGGACGAAGGTAGGTATAGGTGAAGTAAATTCAGCCCCCCTCTTTTGAGCCCAAAAAAACTTCAGGTTATCCAACTCATCAACATACTCAAATATTGGGTGATTATGAAATATGCCTTCGGTTATAACGACATCGACCTCACCTGAGTCCATCCAACCTTTAATCGTTGCCAGCTCACCGGTATTAATTTGAATAAAGAATTCTTCAATAAAATCAGGAGTAAGCTTTGCTGACAAATACTTTTCATACAATCTAGGTTGAGTCGCGATTTTAATAACTGACTTTCTATTAACCTGAGATAAGACCAGGTTAAACTCACTCGTTGTCTTAATAACAGCCTCAGCCTTCTGGTAAAGTTCACTACCTGCTTGGGTAAGTCGAACCCCATGACTTTTCCGTTCAAACAACTTAGTACCGATTTTTTTCTCGAGAGAAATAATACTCGAACTAATGCTTGGCTGTGTTGTTTTTAAAAAAACTGCGGCTTTTGAAAAAGAAGAAAACTTTGCCGAATAATAAAAGTGATGAATTACCGTATTGTTAACCATAGTACTATGTGCTCTAAGTCTATATTTTTATAGTTATGAGATTGCAATCAAACGCATGTTAATTAGCTAAAAATAATCCTAGTAAATAAAGCCAATAAATTATCATACTTCACGCTATCCATAGCGATAACAATACGAACAATAGCAGGTATTCCATTTTTTTATACCACGATATATCAGATAAGCATCACAAACTAAGAACAGAGTGATAAATATCATTACCACGAAAATAACTACAACAAATTAGTGGAATAATAATGAAAAGAAGAGAATTTCTAACCAAAAGCATGGGAGTCACAGCAGCCATTGCTTTGCCATTTTCCGCCACTGCTGTTACATCAGCTAATAACTGGGATCGCGAGTATGATTTAATTATCGTCGGTAGCGGTTTCGCAGGTTTAGCTGCTGCATATTCAGCAAATAAAGCTGGATTAAAAAACATCTTGGTTCTTGAAAAGATGGAAACTTGGGGCGGAAACTCTGCTATCTGTGGCGGTATTGCATGCATGCCAAATACTTCACTTCAAAAAAAACATGGCATTGAAGACTCACCAGAGCTCATGATTAAAGATATGGTGAAAGCGGGTCGCGGATTTAACCACCCAGAGCTATGTAAAACACTCGCAACCCAAGCTCATACCGTATACGACATGCTCATTGGTTGTGGCGTCGAATTTAAAGATAAAATTATCCGTCTTGGGGGGCATAGCGCTCCAAGAGCACATATTCCAGCCAATGCATCGGGCGGTGGAATCGTAGTACCTATGCACAAGTACCTTGCCAAAAAAGGCGTTCAATTCCAAAATCGCACTCAAGTTACTACCTTGCTTCGTGATGAGAATAACGCGATTACCGGTGTTGCCGTTCAAGAGAAATTCGATTTTGAAACTGAAAAGTTCAAAGGTGAGCAAACCTATAAGTCACGCCATGGCGTGGTGGTTGCCACTGGCGGCTGGGGTCAGGACAAGAAATTTGTTAAGACAACTATGCCTATCTATGCTCACCTAGAAGCTACCGCACATTCTGGCGCAACGGCAGGCATGATCAAGTCACTGCTCGCTGTCGGCTCACTGCCAATCATGCTGGACATGTATCAGCTTGGCCCTTGGGCTTCTCCTGACGAACGTGGAGCCGGGCCCGCCTCTTTCTTTGCTGACTATTCATTCAGTGAAGGCATTGCCATCGATCCAATGACAGGCAAACGCTTTATGAATGAACTTGCCGATCGCCGTACACGTGCAGAAGCGCAACTTCTTGTGTTGGAAAAAGGCAGTAAAGATATGCCTAATTATCCATTTACCTTCTGTAGCGAAGCCACCACCAAACGTGCCGAAGGCTTTACTGGCGCTTATCGTGATGGAGCGGTTAATAAGTCTAACTCTGTTGCAGAACTGGCTAAACGTCACGATGTTGATGAAGCGACACTCACCCAATCCATCGCCGATTGGAACGAGATTGTTGAGGGTAAGCCTGATCCATTTAATAAACCGCTAGATAGAAGAACCGAGTTAAAACCACCATTTTACTCACTTAGATTGTCACCTAAGTTGCATTATTGCATGGGCGGCGTAGCCATAACCCCTAACGCTGAAGTTATCGATGCCACCACTTGTGAGCCGATCAAAGGCCTATTTGCTGCGGGTGAAGTAGCCGGTGGTACTCACGGCATGGATCGCTTAGGTGGTTGCTCGTCAGTTGATGGTTTAGTTTTTGGTCAGATTGCAGGCAGAACGGCAGCAAATTATAAGGCGAATGCATAATGAAAACCTCTTTTGCCGTTGCAGTCATCGCAACTCTTCTATCATGCAGCGCTTTAGCCGCAAAACCGAATATTAAACAACACCATATCGACGCCCTTGGCGCAGATATGAATTGCCGTACCTGCCATACAACCAAAGGCGCATTTGAACGCCCGAGCGATCAAGCTTGTATTGATTGTCATGGCGGCATGCATGATATCCCTACCCAGCCAAATCGCTTTGATAAAAACCCACACAATTCGCACCACTATGAAGATTTGCTTGAGTGCATGGTATGTCATTCTGAGCACCAGCCTTCAAAAGATATTTGCTCCGACTGCCACAAAGTCGAATTTAACAATCTTAAGTAAATGTATTATCAATTAGAGAATTAAAATGAAGAAAAGTATATTTGCATTACTCGTTGCAGCCAGCCTACCTCTATCTGCCAATGCAGCCACACACACTATAGATGGCCGCTCGCTGACAGTTGATCAATTATGGGAAATATCCCAACCGGGTGAAGATGTCACTATTTCTAAAGCTGGCTGGCAGCGTATTAACGCTGGCTATAAGGCTCCCATCCATGCTGCAGCAGATGGCCGCTCAATTTACGGTTTAACCGTAAACTACGGTGCACTAAAAGATCAGCGGGTTGCCGGCTCTTCTGTAGAAGATGAACCCAACTTTACCGCATCAATTAAGTTCAACGAACGTCAAATGCGCATTCAAGCTGCTGGCGTCGAGCCATTCTTAGCTGAGCGTGAATCAAAAATGGCGATGATCATTCGTCTTAACCAAATGGCTGCAGGCTACACTGCAATGAGCACCGAAGGTGCCCAAGCATTTATGGACTACATTAATGCCGATGTCACTCCGCTTATTCCAAGCCGTGGATCATCAGGTGCCAACGACTTAAGTCTAGCGACTCACATTGGCTTGTCTCTAATGGGCGAGTGGGATGTGATGTACAACGGCGAGCGACGTGATTCAAAAGAAGTACGTGATGAGTTAGATCTTAAGCCATATAGACCTTTTGGCTTAGACGGTATTTCCATTTTATCTAACGGTAACGTGGCTGAAGCCCAAAATATTGCAGCAGTTAAAAAAGTAGAGCACCTACTTGAGATCTCACCCATTATTATTGCTTCTTCACTAGAAGCCCTTAACGGAAACGTATCACCTTTCCTTTGGCATACCGTTGACACCAAAGGTTGGCCACAAGGTCATGAAGCTGCCGAAGCGATTCTAGGCGCGTTAAAAGGTTCATACTTATGGGATTTAGATAGCAAGCGGAATCTGCAAGACCCTTTATCATTCCGCTCATCAGGCTACATCCTTGCGACAGCAAAAGAAGAACTACGCCAAGCGAAAGAACTGCTTAATACTGCGATTAACCACACCACAGACAATCCTATTGTTAACACTGAGGCTCGTGATGACTTATGGTATAGCAACACACCAGCGGTGAACGCATTGCGTGTGGGCGATGACAGTGTTTTTGTTAACTCTGGTGCAAATTTTGATAACACACAACTTGCAGTGCAAATGGAGTCTCTAGGCCGCGCTTTAGCACAAATTATCCATATTTCTGCATGGCGTACCACTCAACTTGATGATGGGCACCGTACCAACTTACCGACTTACCTTATCGCGAAAGAAAATGTCGGTGGTGATGGTTTTGCCAATATAGCCCAATCAATGTCAGGACTATATGCAGAAGCGATGACCTTAACAAACAGCGCAACACTCTACGGTATTCCTACATCTGTTGGCATTGAAGAAACCTTTAGCAACGTAAACTTAATTTCTGACCGCGTTGAGAAGATGGCTGATATTGGTTACGAGATCTATGCCTACGAAGTTCTGCATACGACACAAGGTATGGAGATCCGCATGAGAGACCAAAACAAGCAGATGGGCAAAGGTACAAGCCACTTAATCGAACAGTACCGTAAAGTTGTTCCATTTGTAGATTTAGATAGAACTTATACACCGGATATCAATAACGGCATCAAGTTCCTTAAATCATATTCAGTCCTGCAGCAATCTAAATAACAATAATGAAAACTAGAAGTAGATGATAAATTTAGCCATTGATTTTACTCCCTAAGGCTATAAATCTTTGCTTCACCTGCTCGTTGTAATCACTGACTCTGAGTTTTGTATCAGTGATTACAATGAACTCAGTTTCGAGGCGAGTTAATGCTGCGCATAACACGCTTTATATCGACATCCCTGCCCTGCTTCCTCATAAAGCAGATACAAAAATGCCTTCCAATTAGGAAGGCATTTTCATCGGCTAATCTAGTATCAACTCTACACTAGCCTACAGGACTCTTTTCAACAGTAGCTTTCAAACAAAAGCCGAGGCAACAAAACGCTTAGTCGTTATCGTTATCAGCTTCGATTTCGCGAGCAATGTTTTTGCCGTTCATCACCACACCTTCAACTTCGATGCGTTGCTGGGTAATCGTATCAAACGTAATTCTGTCTTCATATTGCGTACTTGCATCTACGAAAACGGTAACGCCATTGATAACAAAGCTTTGGGCCACAGAATCAGTAGTTGTAGCAAAACCTTCTTGCTCAAACTCTTTCCAGTTACCCGTGTTGTCGTTACCCGTTGAGCTGTCATCATCGAACTCAACTTCGGTCGCCACTTGCTGCGTACCTTGCTTAACTGAAGTCACTTCAACTAAGGCACCTTGTTTAAGATCAGCCTTCAAGCCATCTTCAAACTTAGTCTGGTTGTTAACAACAAAACGGCCTTGGTAGTTAAGTTCAAACGCAGTTTGTTGTGCGTCAACCCAAGTCACAATACCTTCAACTTCGGTGTCGTTAGCGAGATCGCTATAGTTTTCAACTTCAACACTTGTTGCTTCAAGTGTATTAAGGTTCATTGTGCCTTCTACTTCAACCCACTGGCCATTAGCAAGCACGCCTTCAATGTTGTGAGCTGCAGTGCCAGAGTAATCAACTGTTAGTGCTGCACCAAGCTTGAAGCTTTTAGCGCTATCATCTAAACCCGATAACAGACCTTCCACTTCATAGTGGCCAACTAGGTCTTCATTTTCAAACTTAACGACAGATAACACTTTATAACCAGCATCAGCGGTTGGTAATGACGACACCATCACCCAATCACCTAACTCAATTTCGTTAGGTAACTTGTAGGTTAACGTCATACCGTTAACATCAAATGTACCCGCAGCAGGGTCGATTGCTGTCACTTTACCGGTAATGGTTGGCTCAAGACTTACTTGAACAGCAGCCGCTTTTTGCGCAGCACCAACTTGCACCATCATATTAGGCTGCAAATCGTTAATATTTAGTTTAACGTCACCGTAAGATACGCCAGCAACATCATAGCTATAACCGTTTACAACAACTTTATTTTGCGCAGCATCGACTTTATCAATCGTGCCTTTAACCGCTGCAGGAGCCGTAACTACACCGCCGCCGTTATTATTATCGCCACCAGTGTTACCATTGTCAGAAGAACTATCGCTTCCACCGCCACAAGCAGTTAAAATCAGAGCAATTGTTGAAACTAAAGCTATTTTTTTCATCTAAATACCCTTATTTTGTAAGATGATTATCAAATATGGCTGTATGTTAAAACTTGAACCGTGAAGCGATCGTGAAGAAAGATAAAATAATTTATGAAAGTGCTAATTGTTGATGACAGCCATAACCTAAGTGAAACAATCGCCGACTACTTGGAACTAGAGGGCATGGTGATTGACTGTGCCTATCACGGTGAAGCGGCAATCAATTTACTATCTGAAAATAGTTACGATGTGATTATTATGGATATCATGATGCCAAAACTTGATGGCATCAGCGCAGTGCGTAAATTACGCGAAGACCTATACTGCAACACACCCATTTTGTTCTTAACAGCCAAAGACAGTCTCGAGGATAAAGTCGCCGCCTTTAAAGCGGGAGGTGATGACTACTTACTCAAGCCCTTTGCCATGGAAGAGCTCAGCCTACGATTACACGCGCTTAGTAATCGCGGTCCACGCCAAGATATAGGCACACTGATGTTTGCCGACATCAAGATTAATACGCAAACAGATATTGTGACTCGCTCAGAGTTACCCATTAAGCTCAGCCGTATTCAGCTGAAGATATTAAAAGTGCTGATTAAGCGGGCACCGAGTATTGTTAGCCGGCAAGATGTGAGCGATGCGGTTTGGGGCGATGAATCCCCTCCAAGTGATGCACTGCGTAGCCACATATACGGTCTACGTACTGCGCTAAATAAAGGTTTCGAACACTCACGATTAGAGACAATACATGGACAAGGTTACCGCCTTAAAGCATAAGCAGTTCCCTAGCATCTACCGAAAGATCCGCTGGAGTTTCGGTTTGATGACTTTTGCCATGTTCAGCTTATTTTGGTCGCTTATTTATATTGCTGAAAACCAAATTGAAAAGATCAGCCTGAATCACTGGTTAGACACAGAAGTATATCGCTATAAGCAGGACTACAAGCTTTATGGTGATAAAACCGTCCTGCCCAATACCAATGAATTCACCACCTATTGGAGTGAGCAAAACATTCCTGAATGGCTCAAAGCTTATACTTCTCCAGGTCTATATGAAAAGTTAATCGGCGAAGAAGACAAGCACTTTATTGTTACCCTGCACCCGTCGAATAGAGGGTTAATGTATGTTGTGTTTCAAGATGATGCCGATGACTACCTTGATGAGTACGAGGAGCACTTACACGATTACATTCTCATTCTAGGGCTACTTATCGGTCTATTAATGACGATATATAGTTTGTACTTTATCCGTACCCTATCCAAGCCGCTGACGATAATTGAACACAAAATCACCCAAATGGCGCCAGATGACCCCGACTTTAGCGTTGATACCCGTTTTGTCGAAACCCGCAATATCGAGCAAACACTGCTAGATAGCCGCAACGATATCAATGGCTTCTTTCAACGTGAAAAGGAGTTCAGTCACTTTGCCTCCCACGAGCTAAGAACCCCTATCACTGTGATAAAAGGTTCAGCCGAGTTGTTGGCAAAAATCCCCGACCAGCACCCACTGGCCGTCAATGCGGTAAAGCGGCTACAGCGAGCCAGTGACGAGATGCAGGTACTCACCGACACCTTTCTACTTTTGGGTAAAGAGTCGATTAGCCAACGTTACTATGCCGATGTCAGCCTAGAGGACGCGCTACGTAAACAGCTGCTCGAGATGAAAGAGTTATTTGCCAGACAAGATACTTGTTACGACTTAAGTGTAAACGACGCCGAACTCATCCATGCACCACAGAGCTTTATTGCCATCGTGCTTAACAATGTCATTAAGAATGCTTTTAGTTACAGCGTTGGCGATATCGAGATAGTGCTCACAGGACATACGTTAACGATTACCAATCGCCATGAAGGTAATGAAACTTACAATGCCGGCTACGGTGTTGGATTGGTTATTGTCGAGCGCATCTGTGAACGCATGGGGTGGGATTATCTGCCTCAAGATAATGGGGTTGAGTTTTGCACAACGTTGGTGTTTTCTGCCAAAGGGGATGCCCTTTAGGCATGATTTCATTTGCGTGAAACGGACGCAGGCTTTCAATCTACAGCGATGAACCTTTAGATTCTTCATCGCTTGAATCTTCAAACCAACTTCCTACATTGGTGGTTCCAATAGCCTGCGGCCAGCGTATATGCAGAGGTTTAGGGTTTCATTGGCGTGAAACTAACGCAGGCTTTAAATCTACATCGATGAACCTTTGATTCACCAATTCTTAGGCTAAGTTTGA
>NZ_JBRILW010000039.1:0-33141 GCF_052977125.1 Shewanella sp. 30m-14
TTGTGTAGGCTTTTTTGTATCTGCAGAAAATTACGACTAACAACAGAAACTATAATCGTCATCAATTCATGCAGTTCGAGTCTGTAAGAATCCACCAATTTAAAACGAAGAAGCCCATTGATTCAATGGGCTTTTATGTACCTGAAATTCAAGAACTGCTATTTTGCTAGTTTTGAACTTAGACCCCATCGCACACATATCGCACATCTCACACATAACTATGCAACCCAGTGCAAAAGGGGGGCACTTTCAATACTATTCCTTTTCCTTCTCGGTTCAAACTTTCGACTCTAACTGACTCTTCAAACAATAAACCTGTTTAAGCAATACAAACAAAAAGGCGTATACCTTACGGTATACGCCTTTCAAAGATTATCCCTTGCAGCTCATCAAGGTTTAAGTCTGGCTAGGCAGCGGTTTAGCATAAATCACCTATCCCACCTATAAGTCTCTCCCTTAACTCTTAATGAGTTAAAACTGCACCTTATCTGCATCAAAGTAGTAACGAGCTGTGGCGATATTCATCCCACCAGTTACCGGCAGGCATACTCCTGTGATAAAGCCCGCCTCTTCACTCGCTAAAAAGCTAACGGCATTGGCAATATCGTTAGGTTTACCCATGCGCTTAATTGGCTGGGTAGCCAAGAAGTTATCAATAAACTCTTGGTTTAAATTTTTCTTCACCGCATCGGTGGCAATCATTCCGGGTAAAACGGCATTACAACGAATACCGTAATTTGCATATTGAATCGCTATCTGGCGAGTCATATGATTGATGGCACTTTTGGCTGTACCATAGGCAATACTCGACATTTCTGCACTTAATGATGAAAGCGATGAGATATTAACAATACTTCCACCGCCATTTTTCACCATCGTTGGGATCACTGCTTTTGAAGGGATAAATACGCTATTAATATTCGCGAGAATGTTTTTCTCCCAATCAGTCACTTCAGTGTGTGCAAGGTCTTTATCTAACTTTAAATCTACACCACCGAAGTTATTGACCAATATATCAATCTGCCCTTTATCCTTCAAAATAGATTCTATTAAAGGTGGGTAAGAGTCATTATCAAAAGCGTTAAAAAATAAGCCAATCGCTTGACCATTATTAGCGTTGATCTCACTTGCTGTGGCTTTAGCTTGCTCAACATCCCAATCTGCAACGTACACTGTTGCCCCTTGAGCTCCTAACAGTAGGCTGCAGGCTCTACCTATCCCCTGTGCACCAGCTAAAACAAGCGCAACTTTGTTTTCAAACCTAGACATAACAACTCCTTTAACTGCATGTAATAGCATTACTTTAAACTTGTGCCTATCTATCAACCTAGCGGTACATAATCTATAGGTACACTAAACATCAAGCTTCCACTTCAAGCAGTAATTGTAGAAAACATAAATGGAGGTAGTTGAGAAGTGCCGCTCATATCAGCAAGAAAGAAATGCCATTGATGGACCAATTAAGTAAATTTAAGTGACTTTGGTGGTGAACTTCTACTTTGAACAAGGGGCTATTTAAGCATATCTAACGGTGAGTGCCCCCAGGTTGGATGTGGCACTCATTCAAAAACCTATTTTAATTAGACACTCTGATAACCCGCTACAGTCATCATTGCAATTATTTAGCTCAGCCACAGCTCATGCTAATTAATATTAATATCTGCATCTTTATGATCATACATATCTGGTGTGGTATGCAGATTTCCAGCATAACCCGCTTTCTCTAACTCCTTACGCACCGCTTTAACTTGCTCTGCGGTTACTGGCTCTTTTCTATCACCTAAATAATGGCGAACAAAAGTGATCAGCTCCGCTAGCTGGGTATCAGTAAGTATGTTTTGGAAGCTAGTCATCGGCATAAAGTTACGGCCCTCTTCCAAATATGTCGGTGATAAGCCACGAATAGTCACGGCTATGGTATTAAAGGGGTCGCTATGCATAATAATACCGTTATTTAATAGCGTTGGCGCTATGGGATCTCGGCCTTTACCGTCCTCACCGTGGCAGGCACCACAGGTCTCAGCATATAGACTATAGGAGTTTAACTGCTTATCCTTGTATACCTCCGGCGTAAAGCCACTTGGGTTGAGTTGCTTGGTGTCATTAGGGATAGTGTTATGCTCATCACCCACCAGCAAATAGCGAGCAATAGTTTCAATATCATCACGAGTCATTAAGCTGGTACTATTTTTTACCACATCCGCCATTCCCGCGAACGCTGAGCCTTTTGATGAATGGCCAGTGTGCAGAAAATCGGTTAGCGAATCGATATCCCACCTATCTTGGTAAAGTTCTTTAGCGCTAATATCTGGTGCATTCCAACCATCAATCAAGTTACCTTGAAATATTCGTTCAGGGATCAACGCTTGGGCAATATTACGGGGAGTATGGCATTCACTACAATGGCCCAATCCCATTACCCAGTATTTACCGCGCTGCCACTGCGCTAGTTCCTGCTTATTGAGCTCCACATGTTTTGGCGGCTCATAAGACAGCGGTTTAGTATCCATAAAGACTAAGTTCCAAGCCAGCAAACCTGTACGAATATTAGAGGGGAATATCATCTCGTTCTTATCATCTTGCCTAGATACCGCGGTGATGGACTGCAGGTAACTCCATAAGTCTTGGGTATCTTGCTCTTTTAAATATTGATAAGAGGTGTAAGGCATTGCAGGATACAAATAGCCATGTTTGCCTTTACCATCAAACAAAGCCGCCTTAAAGTTCGCATAATCATCACTACCAATACCAAAGATTACGTGAGGGGTGATATTAGTTGAATAAATCGTTCCAAATGGCGTCTTAAACGGCAGTCCACCAGCAAAACGCTCTCCGCCTTCTGAGCTGTGGCATGCTACACAGTCACCAGCGTTAATGAGGTACTCTCCACGTTTAACAGATGCGGGGTCGAGCGCTGCAAGCTTGGCATCATAATCAAGGCGCTGCTCAGTGATATAGGCACCAATAGCTAATATTTCGTCCTCAATAAGCTGCCCTTCAAATGCTGGCATCACGTTGTTAAGGCCATACTCGATAGTGAATATAATCTCTTCAATACTCCCGCCATGTAACCAAATAGCGTCGTTTAACAGCGGGGCACCAATTTGAATATTTGCCACAGTGCCATCACCATGACAACTTGAGCAATTTTCGGCAAAAATGTCTTTGCCTAAATCAATTTTAATTTGCGGTGCGTCTAGGTTGCGACGCAGCGGTTGCAGTGATGCTATGTAATAGGCCATCTTGGTAATTTGGTCTTCTGACAAAATACCTTTCCATCCGGGCATGGCTCCATTTCGACCTTTTTTAATAGAATGTAAAATGTCACTTTCAGAGCCGCCATAGAGCCATTCATTATCAATAAGGTTTGGAAAGCTCTTTTGCCCCTGTGCATTAGTAATATGGCAAGCGGCACAGTGGTTTTCAAACAATGATTTACCACTAATAGTCACCGTTTTATTACTCGCAAGGGCCAGTAAACTTTTATCCGTTAATGGCACCATTTCGATTTCTAAGTCTGTGGTTGGCGAACTAAGCGCATCATCACTTTGCTTCCACCCCATCGCCCCTTGCCAATTACCTAGGCCTGGGTACAAAACTAAAAAAACAGCTGCAATAGCAAAGGCTGCTAAATAAGCGATAAAAAGTATACGGGGGGGCGGCGCATCGTTTTCGTCAATGCCATCGAATGTATCAATCGTTTTATCTTTGTCAGCACTCTTATTGTTGCGCCAGTACTTAAAGATCACTAATCCCATGATGCCAAGAAATAACAATGTTAACCCAACGGCCCAAATGTTCCAGAAAGCAGTCATGTTATCGCTCCTGATCGCTGGCTGTATCTTGTCCTAGGCTTTGCAAATACTGAATTAAAGCCTCCCCTTTAGTCACACCTCTCACCGCTATACGAGCGCCTTCTATCTCATTGTCAGTGTAAGGCACACCTAAAGTTTGCAAGGTGCGCATCTTGCCTTCAATCGCATCTCCACTCAGTACTTGTTCAAATAACCAGGGATAAGCAGGCATGATGGATGTAGGAACGACTCTTCGAGGGTTAATAAGGTGAAGCCGTTGCCATTGCGCTGAATACTTGCGCCCAATATTGGTGAGATCCGGTCCCGTGCGCTTTGATCCCCAAAGACTTGGAAATTCATAAATGTCATCGGCTTCCTTATTGGCTCTACCATCTCGTTTCACTTCAGGCGCTATATCACGCACTATCTGGGTATGGCACACATGACAACCTTCGCTAATGTACACATCTCGCCCTGCAGATTGCACGGCCGTTAAGGGTTTAGCTAATGACTCAGCCCGCAGCTCATCTGTACGCGCTAAGCTAGGCACAATAAGTACGAGTATAGAAAAACTCGCCACCAAGGTTGTCGCTAAAATGAGGATGACCACAGATTGAGTAAAGTCCTTACTGAACATGTTCATGACCCTCCACCTTTGTCGACACCGTTTTATATAGATTTAACGCCATCAGTAATAAGCCAAGTACAAAGCAGGCACCACCAATAAATCGCATGAGCAACCAAGGTGCTTTAAAGTCCATAGCCTCTACAAAGCTATAGGCTAATGAGCCATTTTCTAGCTGGGCTAGCCACATATAACCTTCACCAATACCTGCCACCCATAAGGCGATGGCATACAAAGCAACCCCAAGGTGAGCAAGCCAGAAGTGCCACTTAACCAATCGACTGGACCACAGTTCACGCTTATTCCATAGCTTTGGTATAAAGTAATAGAACACCGCAATCGCTGACATGGCGACCCAGCCAAGGGCACCTGAATGAACGTGACCAATCACCCACTCGGTATTGTGGGCCAACATGTTAAACCAACGTATGGCTAAAAGTGGGCCTTCGAATGTCGCCAAGCAGTAATAGAAAATCGCTGACATAAAGAACCACATTATGTAATCCTTTTTTAGCTTTGCCTTGTTTTGCAATAACGTCATGGCGCTATTAAATGCCCCGGCCCATGACGGTAAGAACAAAATGAGCGACATGACTATGCCAATATTTTGCACCCAAACCGGTACAGATGAATAGATAAGATGATGGGTGCCAGCCCAGGTATAAAAACCGACTAAGCCCCAAAAGTGAATAATGGAAAGGCGATACGAATAGATAGGTCGCTCTGCAACCTTTGGAATAAAGTAGTAATTCATTCCGATGATGCCAGCAGTTAATAAAAAGCCGACTGCGTTATGCCCCCACCACCACTGAACTATCGCGTCCTGCGCTCCGGCATAAACGGGATAAGACTTCATAAAGGATGCAGGCAACGCCAAGTTATTAATGATAAAAATCAGAGCGATGACAATAATGAAAGCGCCATAAAACCAGTTGGAAACAAAGATATGCTTTACATTTCGTATCGCTATTGTGCCAAAAAACAACACGGCATAGAGTACCCATACCAGTACGATAAGTAGATCGATAGGCCACTCTAGTTCGGCGTATTCTTTAGTGGTGGTGTAGCCAAGAGGCAGAGTGATAACGGCTAATAATAGGACTAATTGCCAGCCCCAAAATACCATCCAAGAAAGACTTCGATTAAATAATTTGGTCTGACCAGTTCTTTGCACTATGTAGAGTGAGGTTCCCATCAAAACATTAACGACAAAACCGAAAATAACCCCCTGAGTGTGCACTGGACGTAACCGACCAAATTGAAAATATTCAGAGTCAAAGTTAAGTGCAGGCCAGTAAAGCTGAGCGGCTAAGACCAAACCAATGAACATGCCAAAAATTGACCACGCAACAGAGGCCACAATAAAGTAACGGACAACTTTTACATCATAGTTTGCATCATAAAGCTCAGTGCTAGCTTGCATTGCCTACTCCTTTCCCTTTTGTGTACCCAACACGGAGTAATAATATGAAATATCCTTTTTATCCTGTTCGGTGAGAGTATCTGCTTGCTGCTGCATCAAAATAGCCAAGCCACTGGTTCGCTGTTTTGTTTGATAATCATTCAATGCTGAAATTAGATACTGCATTTTTTGACCACGTAAATTGGGATACAGATCGATAGTTGAGATCCCATCCTCACCATGGCAAGTCATACATACTCTGGCTTTCTCTTTACCAATAATAAAATTGGGGTCATAGTCCGCAGATGCGGTTACTGTCCAAAATACGAGTATTAGTAGGAGGGGTAGTCGGTTCATAAGCAGTCCCTTATCTTCTATAGCACCTTATTGAAACTAGTCGGTCTTGCTTGATTTTCCACAAAATCCATAAATATTATTGCAAAGCCATTACGGACTTTGTTGCCAAAAAGTTCACTCGCTAATCATAAATGCACAATGCCATTAAACCTGTAACCCATATTTAAAAGCGTTTACCTAGCGCTAACCCACATCGAGTTGCAAGCATAAAGTACAAGATTAACAATAGTTAAGGCTTATATTTTTGTGAACTGAATCAAAACTATCGGCTAATTTCTGTGGGATATTTATGCGAACGTATCAGCTTGTATCAACTATTTTTTAGAGGTCTTTATGGATTTTATAAGACATGTGCCTGCACTATTTTCAATGTTCGTAGGCATCGCAATCGTTGAGTTTGCAGTAGTGGCTTTTGGGTTAGTGGTCAATCGAGTTCAAAACATCTTAAGCAGAAGCTAACAAATAGAGGCTGAGCAAAAATAAAGCCTTGTTACATAGGTAAGGGGTTACATAGGCAAGGGGGTACAAATATGAGGGATTACATCGACTGAGTATTTGCTCACTAGCACACAGCGCCTATATTTAAAGTAGCAAGGATTTAGCGTGACGTAATAAGCGGTGTAATCCATGCTTTTAACGCTATCACTTTATAATTTATACCTGTATTAAACCTGTATTAAACAGGAGAATGTTATGCGAACAAAACAGATCCTTTGCCCAACCGACTTTTCAGAAACAGCATCTCATGCAATAGGCTACGCCATAGAAATGGCCACGTTTTATAAAGTTGGGATCTGCCTTTTACATGTTGTCGATAAACCCTTTGGTGATAAATATACCCGTGTGTTAGCGGTGTCACCCGATGATCTGATCGAGAGAATGGAAAAAGAGGCTGCCGAGAAAATGAAGCAGTTTATCACCACTCTCGATGATACTCTGTCTTTTGAAAGTGCTATTTGCCATGGCCACCCAGTAGAACAAATTTTATTGACCGCTGAAAAGCTGGATGTTGGCATGATAGTTATGGCAAGTCATGGCCGCACAGGGCTTGCTCACTTTCTCAATCCCAATACTACCGAAGATGTTGTCTGTAAAGCTCACTGCCCAGTACTAGTGGTCAAATAGCGCTAATGGTTAAGTAGCGCTAGATTTAACGTATAAAAAATCCGAGCTTAGAAACTAAACTCGGATTATTAGCAATTTTTGCTCAGCCGAAATAATTAACTTATCTTACTGGCTTAACTCGATTTTAATACCACATCAAAACAACTACGAATAACCTCAAGCCCCTTATCAACTTGCTCATCTGGCGCAGTCAGTGGCACTAAAATTCGCAGTACATTGCCATAGGTTCCACAAGACAACAAAATAAGCCCTCTATCTCGCGCTTCCTTGAGCATTTGAGCGCAATACTCTGGTGCAGGTTTACCGTCTTGCATAAGCTCCACTGCGATCATGGCGCCAAGACCACGTACATCAACGATTTGCTGATGCGCTTCCGCCATCGCTTTGAGCGACGCCTTAAGCTTCGCCCCAAGTGCATTCGCTCTTTGTAGCAGTTTCTCCTCTTCAAACACTTCTATCACGGCAAGTGCTGCAGCGCAGGCTAACGGACTACCACCATAGGTGCCGCCTAAGCCGCCCGCACCAATAGAGTCCATCACTTCAGCACTACCTGTAATACCTGAGAGCGGGAAGCCTCCAGCAATAGATTTCGCAAAGGTCGTGATATCTGCCGCTACTCCCATCTGCTCCATAGCAAAAAAGGTACCGGTACGTCCTGCACCAGTTTGAACCTCATCGGCGATCAACATAATGCCGTGCTTATCGCATAGCTGACGTAATTGCTGCATGAACGCTACTGAGGTGTGATAAAAACCGCCTTCGCCTTGTACCGGTTCAATAATGATGGCAGCGATATCATCAGGCTCTGCATCGTTCTTAAAGATGCGTTCAATCGATGCGATAGCATCGTCATCACTCACTCCATGCAGCGCACAGGGAAACTCGGCTCTAAATACATTCGCCGACATCAAGCCCATACCTTTGCTGTAAGGCGCGACTTTGCCGGTTAAGGCCAATGCCGCCATAGTGCGGCCATGGTAGCCCGAGGTAAAGGCGATAACACCGCTGCGCTTGGTGTAAGCCCTAGCCACTTTGACGGCATTCTCAACCGCCTCTGAGCCACTGGTAAATAGCGCTGTTTTCTTAGCAAAATCGCCAGGCACAAGCTGGTTAAGCTTCTCGCACACTTGGATGTAATTCTCATAGCCAAGCACCATAAAACAGGTGTGAGAAAACAGCTCTAACTGCTCTGCCACTGCGGCTTTAACTTTATCGTGCAGGTGGCCGGTATTTAGCACCGCAATACCACCCGCAAAATCAATAAATTCACGCCCTTCCACATCCCACACGGTGGCGTTATCCGCTCGCTGAGTGTAAATAGGATGAATTTGGCCCACACCATTAGCAACCGCGGCCTGGCGGCGCACCATAAGTGACTCATTAGTTGTCATAATAACTTCCTCTTAATCCCAATCCGTTGAAAGTGCGCTTTTAGTGACATCATCATAAAAACAGGTATTAAACTGACATACAGATATACTTCATCTCCAGGTACTCTTCGATACCAAATTTCGAACCTTCACGGCCAAGTCCAGAGGCTTTTATACCGCCAAATGGTGCTACTTCAGTCGAGATAAGCCCTGTATTGACACCCACCATACCGTATTCAAGTGCTTCAGAGACTTTCCATACCAGTGAGATATCGCGGCCATAAAAATAGGCGGCTAAACCAAACTCGGTGTCGTTAGCTTGCTTAATCACATCATCAACATCAGAGAATTTAAATAAAGGTGCCAGTGGGCCAAAGGTTTCCTCTTTAGCGACTAACATGCTTTTATCAACATTGGTGACAATCGTTGGCTCAAAGAAGTTGCCACCTAAGCTCGCCAGTTTGCCCCCTGTAACCAATGTCGCGCCTTTCGAAAGCGCATCTTCAAGATGTCTTTGTACCTTAGCCACGGCATCACTGTTAATCAGTGGACCAGTGGTAACGCCAGCATCGGTGCCAAGGCCGACCTTCAACTTAGCCACTGCGCTGGCTAGCTTCTGGGCAAACTCATCGTATACACCCTCTTGGACATAGATACGGTTTGCACACACGCAGGTTTGCCCTGCGTTACGATACTTAGCAATCATAGCCCCTTCGACCGCCGCATCGATGTCGGCATCGTTAAATACGATAAATGGCGCGTTACCGCCAAGCTCGAGTGACATTTTTTTAAGTGTCGGCGCGCATTGCTGCATCAGCTTAATACCCACTGGCGTCGAGCCAGTGAAAGACAATTTTCGCACCACAGGGTTAGCACAAAGCTCATTACCTATGGCAATTGCATCGCCTGTAACTACGCTAAAGACTCCAGCAGGAATGCCTGCACGCTCGGCAAGCTCTGCAAGTGCCAATGCGGTAAAGGGCGTTTGCGGCGCAGGTTTTACCACCATAGTGCAACCCGCCGCTAATGCTGGGGCAGCTTTACGAGTGATCATCGCAGCAGGAAAGTTCCACGGCGTAATCGCTGCGGTGACGCCAACGCTTTGCTTAATCACCATCAAACGCTTATCACCTTGATGGCCTGGGATCGTATCGCCATAAACGCGCTTAGCTTCTTCGGCGAACCATTCAATAAATGAGGCAGCATAAACGACCTCACCTTTCGCTTCTGCTAGCGGCTTGCCTTGCTCCGTAGTCATCATCAGTGCTAAATCGTCTTGATGTTCAAGTAATAGCTCAAACCAGCGATTCAGTTTTGCGCCGCGTTCTTTAGCCGTTAACGCACGCCATGCAGGAAGGGCTTTCTCAGCCGCCGTTATCGCCGCTTTGGTTTCTGTCGTGCCCATTACCGGCACACTGCCAATCACTTTATGGGTAGCAGGATCGGCTATCTCGACCTTTTCACCGCTTATGGCTTCAAGCCACTCGCCATTTATATAACATTGCTGACGTAGCAAACTCATATCATTTAACTGCACGGGTTACTCCTTAATTGGCTTTAGCACTTTTAGCTTATCGGCTAGTTTGATTCGACTGCTTTAAGCCGAATTGAGTTCATCGTTGAGCGAATAAAATTACACACCTAGCTTGTCACGCATAGTGTAGTACCAAGCGCCAATAGCGCTAAACGGCACTTTTAACGCGTGCCCGCCAGGGAACGGATAATGGGGCAAGCCCGCAAAAGCATCGAAACGAGTTGCTTGTCCATTAATCGCTTCGGCTAAGATCTTACCCGCTAAATGCGTATAAGTTACCCCATGACCACTACAGCCTTGTGAATAATAGATATTACTGCCGATGCGGCCCACTTGAGGTAAACGCGACAGGGTCAATAAAAAATTGCCTGTCCAAGTATAATCAATCTTCACATCTTTAAGTTGTGGAAAGGTCTTGAGCATCTTAGGTCTGATGATCGACTTAATATCAGCCGGATCGCGCGCCCCATAAACTACACCACCACCGTAAATTAGGCGGTTGTCACCCGATAGACGAAAGTAATCGAGTAAGTAGTTACAATCTTCAACGCAGTAGTTTTGTGGCAATAAGCTTTTAGCCAGCTCTGCACTCAGCGGCTCTGTCGTGATCACCTGCGTACCGCAAGGCATAGACTTAGCCTGTAGCTTTGGCATCAAACCGCCTAAGTAAGCATTGCCCGCGACGACGACAAACTTAGACTTAACGCTGCCATTCGCTGTATGCACAACAGGATTGTCACCCTCTTCCACTTTTATAACTGCTGAGTCTTCATAGATCTTGCCACCTAGCGACTCCACCGCATGGGCTTCACCTAACGCAAGATTTAACGGGTGAATATGGCCACCACTTTTATCGAGTAATCCACCGACGTAAGATTCGGTATCAACCACTTTACGAATGTCATTTTTATCAAGCAACTCAAGATGGTTCATGTGACCATGCTTTTCCCACAAGGCTTTTTGTGATTGCAAGTGCCCCATCTGCTTATCATTTAGCGCAGCAAACACACCACCATCTTGCAGATCGCATTGAATGTTATATTTTTTGATGCGTTCTTTTATGATGCGAGCACCTTCGAAAGCCATTTCACCAAATAGCTTCCCGGCCTCTTTACCGACGGTTTTTTCAATCGAGTCGATATCACGGCTAAAACTGTTAACTATTTGGCCGCCATTTCGGCCCGACGCGCCCCAACCAATGCGAGCCGCCTCCAATACAGTGACCTTGTAGCCCATTTCCAGTAGATGTAATGCTGTCGACAATCCGGTGTAACCCGCACCAATAATACAAACATCAGTTTCGATATTGTCTTGCAGCATTGGGCGCTCAGTTTTATCGTTGGCTGATGCCGCGTAGTATGAATCTACATGTGGTGTGCTGGTCATGGTTTCCGCCTGTCTTTCATTGATTATTATTGACATAACTTCTGTCCTTTTGTGCTTAAGCTGCGAATTTTTAGATCTCGATAAGTGAGCCTTCACAGGCTCACTATCTTTAACAAATTAGTCTTCAACAAATGGGTTTTCGATAAGTTGGTAACCCTGACGGGTATAAAAGCTAGCAGGTAACTTTTATACCCGAGTGACGCTAATAAGGTTAAGCAGAGCTAGAACGCTGCTTAATATCTGCGCGACGTGCGAAGTACCAAGAGATAAATGCGATAAGCGATACGATAAGAATGATCAAGGTCGCCAGCGCATTAATCTTAGGCGAGACTCCCATACGTACCGAGGAGAACACCACCATAGGCAGGGTCGTAGCACCTGGTCCTGATGCAAAGCTGGCAATCACTAAGTCATCCAGAGATAAGCTAAATGACAGTAACCAACCCGCTACTAGCGCAGGAGAGATCATCGGCACCGTAATGGCGAAGAAGGTCTTAAATGGTGTCGCCCCTAGATCTTGCGCAGCTTCTTCAACCGAGCGGTCAATTTCACGTAAGCGCGATGACACAACAACGGCCACATAAGCGGCGCAGAAGGTTGAGTGGGCAATCCAAACGGTTAACATGCCACGCTCTGCAGGCCAGCCAAACAAGTCAGCCATATGCACAAACAAGAGCAGCAAAGACAGACCGGTAATCACCTCAGGCATCACGAGTGGCGCCGTGATCATGTTAGACAGAGTTAACTTACCCCAACCTCGAGCAAATCGCGTCATTACAAATGCCGCCATGGTGCCGATGATCACTGCCATAGTAGAAGCGTAAAACGCCACCTGTAAACTGGTCCATACAGCATCCAGGATCTGCTGATCGCGTAACAGCTCACCGTACCATTTGGTTGAAAAACCAGCCCATACGGTCACTAACTTAGACTCGTTAAATGAGTAAATCACCAAGATAAACATTGGCGCGTACAGGAAAAACATACCCGCCCAAAGCATAATGGTAGAAAAACTTAATTTCTTCATGCTGTTTTCTCCATCTCTTTAGCCTGATAACGGTGGAACAGAGTAATCGGAATAATCAGTAAGCCGAGCATGACAATCGCAAGCGCAGACGCCACCGGCCAATCACGGTTATTGAAGAACTCCTGCCACAACACCTTGCCTATCATTAACGAGTCTGGGCCACCCAGTAGTTCAGGGATAACAAACTCGCCCACGACCGGAATAAATACCAACATAGATCCGGCTATCACGCCGCCTTTAGACAGAGGTAGTGTGACTTTCCAAAAGGTATTGAGACTACGGGATCCCAAATCGGCAGCGGCTTCGAGTAAGCTACCATCTAGCTGAGATAGATTGGCGTAAAGCGGCAAAATCATAAACGGTAAGTAACTGTAGATAATACCAATATAGACTGCGGTATTCGTGTTTAGGATCTGCAGCGGCTCGGAAATAATTCCAGTCCACATCAACACATTATTAATCACTCCGTTGTTACTCAATATGCCCATCCAGGCGTAAACTCGAATAAGAAATGAGGTCCAAGAAGGCAGCATCACCAACAGGATTAACAAGGTTTGATTACGCTTTGGCGCACGCGCAATGGCATAGGCCATCGGGTAGCCAATCAACAAACAACCTATGGTTGAAATGGTCGCCATTTTAAGCGAGCCAAGGTAGGCGTTGTAATACAAAGAGTCATCTAGAATAAGCAGATAATTACCTAAATTCAGCATGATCTGCAAAGACTCTTCAGCATACTGGAACAGAGGTTCGTAGGGCGGTATCGAGATAATCGGTGTAGAAAAACTAATCTTAAGTACGATGGCAAAAGGGAGTGCGAAGAACATCAGTAGCCAAAAGTATGGGACACCTATGGTCCAACATTGACCCTTGGGCAATCTAAATTTTAACGGCTTTTTCATGTTCAGTTCCTTATGATCTAAGGACCACTCCGCAGGTGGCCTCCCAGCTGATGAAAACCGCTTCTTCCCATGTAGGAGGGTCTGAACGACGTTCACGGTTAGTCATAATGGTTTGGATAAGCTGCTTATTCGGCAGGCGGATGTAGTACACAGAAATCCCCCCTAAATATGCAATATCCTCAACGACCCCGCTAGACCAGTTATGCTCGCCTTCAGGCTGCTCACGAGTAATACGCGTCTTCTCAGGACGAACGGCAACCCACACCGTTTTATCTTCCACACTGGTTGATACCCCATGATCGATAAATAGTTTTTGCGATAAGCCCTCGCTTTTAATCAGTACATGATCGGCTTTATCGACTACGATTTCACCTTCAAACAAGTTAACACTACCAATAAATTCCGCTACCATACGGCTATTGGGGCTCTCATAAATATCGGTAGGTGAACCCGTTTGAGCAATCCAACCATCATTCATTATCGAGATGCGACCTGCCATGGTCATGGCTTCTTCTTGGTCATGGGTTACCATTACACAGGTCACGCCAACGGCCTCTAAAATATCCACCACCTCAAGTTGCATCTGAGTGCGTAGTTTTTTATCTAACGCTCCCATCGGCTCATCGAGCAGTAACAGCTTAGGACGCTTCGCTAACGAACGGGCTAATGCCACACGCTGTCGCTGACCACCCGATAATTGGTTAGGCTTGCGCTTAGCGTAGGTTTCCATGTGCACTAGCTTTAGCATCTCCTGCACCCGAGACGTAATTTCCGCTTTTGTTAACTTATCTTGCTTCAAGCCAAAAGCGATATTTTGCTCTACCGTCATATGGGGGAATAGCGCATAAGACTGAAACATCATATTGATAGGGCGTTCATGGGGTGGCATGTCGGTAATGTCTTCACCGTCTAGAAAGATGCGCCCTTCAGATGGCTTTTCAAATCCAGCCAGAATACGTAGCAGGGTAGACTTACCCGAGCCCGAACCGCCTAGCAATGCAAAAATCTCCCCTTTCTTGATATTTAGCGTGACATCATCTACTGCACGCACTTCATCAAATAGCTTACTTACTCTGTCTATCTGAAGTAGCACTTCGCCCTGCGTCTTTTTAATCGAATTATTGGTGACGTCCAAGGTACTAGCCATATTACTTCTCCAACTAAGGGCCATAATTGCAGCCCTTTGTATCAATTCATCTATTACTTGTGGATCAAAAAGGGCAAGGCGATGCCTTGCCCAAACTTGATTAATAGCCCGATTTCACTTTGGTCCATACACGCGTCAATGAACGCTGCGACTTCATTGGACGAACATCGCCAACATACAAACGATCGAGTACTTCTTTCGTTGGGTAAATAGACGTGTTAGTACGTACATCTTCATCAACTAAAGGCAGTGCTGGTACGTTTGGATTAGCGTAAGCAACATAGTTGGTAATTGGCGCTATCACCTCAGGGCGTAGCAGGTAGTTAATAAAGGTATGCGCATTTTTAACGTTGGCTGCATCAGCTGGTATAGCTAGCATATCAAACCATAGGTTTGAGCCTTCTTTCGGAATTGAATACTCGATAGTGTTGCCATTTTCCGCTTCATCGGCACGATCGGCGGCCTGGAAAATGTCACCCGAATAACCAAATGCTACACAGATATCGCCATTGGCTAAGTCTGTAATGTAACGAGATGAATGGAAGTAAGTGATGTAAGGACGCACTTTAGCGAGTACTTCACCGGCTTTTTTAAAGTCTTCAGCTTTGGTACTGTTTGGATCAAGGCCTAGATAGATAAGCGCCATAGGGATCATCTCGTCAGCACTATCGAGCAGAGACAAGCCACACTGAGAAACCTTCTCGGCATATTTTGGATTAAAGATAAGTTCTAAAGAATCAACCGGGGCGTCTTCACCAAGTACCGCCTTGACCTTTTCTACGTTATAACCAATACCGTTAGTTCCCCAAAGGTATGGCACTGAATACTGATTCCCTGGGTCAGCAGATTCAAGCTGAGTCATCAGCTCAGGGCTTAAATTCTTATGATTTGATAGTTGGTTTGAATCCAGTTTCTGAAAGGCACCCGCTTTAATTTGCTTTGCTAGGAAGCTATTAGAAGGGACGACAATATCGTAACCTGAGCGGCCTGAAAGCAATTTGGCTTCGACGACTTCATTACTGTCAAACACATCATAAATAACACGAATGCCAGTCTCTTTTTGGAAGTTTTCTAGCGTATCTTCAGCAATATAATCTGACCAGTTATATACACGAACCACTTCTTCTGCATATGCGGTAGTCGATGCCAGTACACTTGCTGTGACGAGCGCAAGTGTGGTCACCTTTTTAAAAAGTTTCATGCTTTCTCCTATTTAGCGTAGCAGCAGATAATGCAACTCTGCTGTCCATTCATTGTTTGCCAATTTATCGGCTTTAGTTCTTATAGTTAACCAATGCTACACCTGAAAAACCGCATCGGCAGTGTGGTACTGCTTTACAGCTTTCATATAGATAACACTCTTTAAAATGCTATCTATATGAGTAACTTTCTTTAAATTATTCCATCATTTTAGGGCAGAGAAACATCCCCAAACATCACTCTGCCACAACGCGTTATACCGTCAGCAATAAGAACTTGCGTTCCCATGAGCTAATCACTTGACGATAATTTTCTAAGTCAGCTTGCTTAACGGCGATATAGCCATTGGTAAAGGTATCGCCCAAATACTCACGACACGCTGAGCTTTCAGCCATAACAGCCAAAGACTCCTCTAGTGTTAACGGCAGCGCGATACCGCTACGGGTTTCATTGGCTCGACCTTGCACTGGCGTTGATGGCTTAACGTCTTCAACCATGCCCATATAACCACATAAAAGGCTGGCGGCAATCGACAAATAGCTGTTGGCATCGGCGCCAGCTATACGGTTTTCAATGCGTAGATTTTGTGGTGAAGATTCAGGAATACGCAGGCCACAAGTACGGTTTTCTTCGCCCCACTCCAAATTTACTGGTGCAGATGCACCCGGTAAGAAACGGCGAAATGAGTTAACGTTTGGCGCTAATAGCGGCAATAGCTCAGGGATGAACTTCTGCAGCCCACCGATGAAGCTGTAAAACAGCGGGCTTTTAGTGCCATCTTCATTGGAAAAGATATTCTTGCCTGACTTGGTATCTACAATACTCTGATGCAGGTGCATCGCGCTGCCAGGCTCATTGGTGATTGGTTTTGCCATAAACGTGGCGCAGACGTTGTGCTTAAGAGCAGCTTCGCGCAGGGTACGCTTAAACACAAAGACTTGGTCCGCTAAAGACAGTGCGTCACCATGGGAGAAGTTAATCTCCATCTGCGCGGTGCCTTCTTCGTGGATCAAGGTATCAATATCTAGACCTTGTTCCTCACACCAGTCATACATATCTTCAAATAACGGGTCATACTCATTTGCCGCATCGATAGAAAAAGACTGACGACCAGACTCTTGGCGACCAGAGCGGCCAATAGGAGGGATCAGAGGTTGATCCGGATCTTCATTAATACGTGTTAAATAGAACTCCATCTCTGGTGCAACAACAGGCTTCCAACCTTTATCTTCGTAAAGCTTAAGTACTTTTTTAAGTAAGTTACGTGGGGACAATTCGATAGGGTTTCCCATCTTATCGTAGGTATCGTGGATAACCTGTGCAGTCGCTTCTATCGTCCAGGGCAGTTTAAATATCGCATTTTCATCCGGCACACAGACAAAGTCGATATCCGCTTCATCAAGCAGCGCATCATAGGATTCATCATCAACATAATCACCAGTGACGGTTTGCAGTAATACACTTTCTGGTAAGCGCATGCCTTTTTCATCTATAAATTTGGCAACGGGCGCAATCTTGCCTCGGGCGATACCAGTCATATCGCATACGACACATTCAACTTCGGTAATTTTGTGTTCTTTTAAATAATTAACTAACTTTTTCATGATTATTTCACTCTGCTTGCTGCACGGCGCTGACATGCCTGATTAAAGGCTTTAAAGATGGCGGTGTAAAAAGGACTATCGAGTACTTTCCATTCCGGATGCCACTGTACGCCTAGTGCAAAATTCTTTGCTTCTTTGACAGAAAACGCTTCTATCAACCCATCGTTTGCATATGCTTCTGGCCGCAACCCAACACCTAGGCGATCGACACCTTGGGTATGGACAGAGTTCACCTCTGCAGAGCTGCGGCCCCATGCATCGTGAAGCAGTCCTCCAGGTTCTATTTTAACCTCGTGCGAAATACCGTATTGCACCTCTACCGGCTGCGTTTTGTCTTCTCTATGTTCGATAAACCCGTCCAGTTCATGCAGCTTTTGATGCAAGCTGCCACCATAAACAACGTTCATCTCTTGAAATCCACGGCAAATAGCAAGTACTGGTACGCCTGCATCGATTGCTGCTTTTAACAAGGGGAGAGTGGTCGCATCGCGCTTGGGATCATGTAGTGTCCCCTCATCACTTGCGGGACCTTGGAAATGGTGTGGTTCGATATTTGATGGGGAGCCCGTAAACAGTATTCCATCTAAACGGGCAAGAATAGTTTCTGCGGGGCAATGCCCTAACGCAGGGATAACTAATGGCCAAGCTTGTGTCGCATCTGCTATTGATAATAAATACTTCTCACCCACAATATTGAAAGGGTGCAAGCCCAACTGCTGATTACATGCAGTCACACCAACAACTGCGAGCCCTACTTCCGACATAAAACACCTTCAATCCTTTGTCTTCGTAATTTTTAGAATTATTTTGAATAGTTGTTATCTTGATTTACGAAATCTTGAATAATGAACAGTTATTGCGCACATGTTCATTTTTTCACACACTACACGGATTCAATAAGGGAGGCAATAGGCTGGATTAAAGGAATGTTAAAAAATGTAAATTATTTTAACATCCCTTTAATTATCAGTAAGATAAATAAGTCTAATTTTATTTTCATTTGTTTCCAAATGCATAAAGATAAAGTTTTTATGCGTAATTAGCATAACCAATCAGTTTGATAAAATTAACGTTCACCTTGAGTGAATGCTTTATATTATTTACATGGGAGCATAAAAAATAGTATTAGCTCATCGAGCTAGTAACTAATGTCATAGAAGGTGGAGATGACAGGATATTGATATTGATAACCCTACCTTTGAGAGTCACACTCGCGAAGGTAGGGAAGAGATAAGGCTGGAGAGATTATCTAGAAATTAGCAGGTGTCGTCGCACTGATAATTCGGCACGATTGTTCGTACGGATTACGAAAACGATGTGGCAACTCGCTATTAAAGTAATAGCTATCCCCTTCTTTTAACTCAAAGACTTCATCACCCACGGTCAGCTCTAAACGCCCTTCGATCACCATTGCCGCCTCTTGACCTTCATGCTTAAGCATTTCAATCCCCGTATCAGAGCCCGGCGGGTAGGTTTCACTCATGACAGACATGGCCCGATTTGGAAAGTCTCGACCGATTAACTTAAAGTCCAACATACCGTCGCCGATATCTAACAGCTCATCACTGCGGTACACCACTTTTTGCTCAGCAGCCGAAGTATCTTCAATAGAAAAAAACTCTACTAAAGACATAGGTAAGCCAGAAAGCACCTTTTTCAACGAACTAACCGAAGGGCTAACGCTATTTTTTTCAATCATGGAGATGGTGCTGTTAGTCACACCAGCGCGCTTAGCAAGCTCTCGTTGAGACAAGCCCTTCTCTTTTCTAACCCGTTTAAGGTTTTCTCCAATATCCAAAATCTTTCCCCTAATTGAAGTAATCGTTTTTGTCTTCAACAACGTGTAGAGCAATACTACGCATTCTCGGTACAACTAGAGCCCGCTTTTAATCACCTGCGGAGTGAATAGCACCGAGTGTGTTTGTATTCTACAGGAAAGCATGTTAAAAATAACGAACATCTGTAAATAATTTATTAATATAACTTAGAATATACCGTCACAATTCCAATTTACAATAAAAACATATATTTGGAGAAAAGATGTCAACTAAAAACCCGGTTCATAGCGACCAATACCCCGCATCCTATTACTTCGCAACCGCTAAAGAACTGCATCAATCACCACGATTAGAAGAAGTGTTAGATGTAGATGTGTGTGTGGTCGGCGGCGGATTTAGTGGCATTAACACGGCAATTGAACTGGCTCAAAAAGGCTTTAGCGTAGCCCTACTTGAAGCAAAACGCATTGGCTGGGGAGCATCGGGCCGTAATGGCGGCGAGCTTATCCGCGGCATTGGACATGACCTTAGTCAATTTAAAAACATCATAGGTAACGAAGGTGTAAAAGCTATCGAACAGATGGGCTTTGAAGCGGTAGATATCGTTAGGCAACGTGTAGCTGAGCACAATATTGATTGTAACTTACAGATGGGCTACTGCGACTTAGCCATTCGTCCTCGCCATATGAGGGAGCTTGAAGAAGATTTTGAACATCTAAATAATATCGGCTACGGCCACAATATGACCTTACTCGATAAATCTCGCATTGGGGAAGTGATAGGCTCTGACTTTTACCAAGGCGCATTAGTTGATATGGCCAGTGGCCACTTACACCCTCTTAACCTAGCCCTAGGCGAAGCCAAAGTTGCTCGTAGTTTAGGTGTTAAGATGTATGAATATAGCGCTGCGAAAAAAATCATTAAGGGCGATAAGCCAAAAGTTATCACCGAGCAGGGTGAGGTTAATTGTCAATACCTTGTATTAGCTGGCAACGCCTACTTAGGCTTAGATTTAGAAGAGAATATTGGCAGTAAGGTCCTTCCCGCTGGCACCTATATTTTAGCTACCGAGCCGCTAACTCAGGAGCAATGCGATGCTATTATCCCGCAGAATATGGCGTTTGCCGACTTAAGAGTCGATCTTGATTACTATCATCTATCTGAAGATAACCGCCTGCTATTCGGCGGTCTGTGTACCTACTCAGGGAAAGATCCAAAAGATATTGAAGCCGCACTTAGACCCAATCTTGAAAAAGTATTTCCACAGCTAAAAGGCATTAAAATCGACTATGAATGGGGAGGCATGATGGGTATAGGCGCCAACCGTTTACCACAAATTGGTCGTTTGCCTGATGCCAAAAATATCTTCTATGCTCAGGCTTATGCAGGTCATGGTGTTAACGCCACCCATATGGCGGCAAAGTTGATTGCCGAGGCGATAACCACCCAAGCAGAACGCTTCGATATCTTCGCCAAAATCCCGCATATGACTTTTCCTGGCGGACCACACCTACGGTCACCGATGTTAGCAATGGGCATGCTTTATCATAGATTTAAGGATATTTTTTAACGTCGACTTTTAGACCAGCCTAAATAATAAACGGACTTTATCGTCCGTTTATTATTGCTCAACAATCAAGGCTTAACTTAATGCCATATCGACCGCATATTCACAGTGGATCGCTGTCGTATCATAGAGAGGCACTTGGGTATCTTGTTGCCCAATCAATAATGCAATCTCTGTACAACCCAGAATAACCGCTTGGGCCCCTTGTAAATGTAAGGCATTAACAATATCTAAACATTGCTGCTTTGAAGCGTCGTTAATCACGCCTTGGCATAATTCCTCATAAATAACATGGTGCACAAGATTGCACTCAGCTTCAACGGCATGTTATTTAATTTGGGCGGTCTGAAGATTACGATAGGATCTATGTTCAAGCTGCTTTTCTGTCAGTCCAAATTGAGCGGCTAAGCTCACCAGTTCGGCTCGATAGACGTCTAACATCGCTTCATCATCGGTCATAATGGCAAACTCGGCAAAGTCACCAATCCCAGCTAAATGATCGACAGTGATATGGAACTTATCAATAAAATAGATACTGCGCTGTTTCTGCATCTCTAAACACACCTCATAACCCATGGTTTTGAGCATGCTTTTAGCGCTATTAGTATCGGTGATATTGGTCGCTTCACAGCGTTCGGCTTCCGGACCCTTTACTATCCAGAGCTTGATACCCGATGGCTCGCACTCGCGTATGCAGACACTTTTTTTCTCAGACAGCAGCTGCTGGTCATTGGTATCAAAGTAACAATCTGATTCGATATTATCTTCAAACATGACTTCGTGCTCTATTGAACTCAATATGTCTAAGAACGCGGACTTACAACCCAAGCGGTACTTTAACTCGACTTCAAACTGACCTTTAAAATGCTCGTCATTCATATATTATCGCTCTCGCTTAGCTTTATTTGCCTTTCACTTAGCAGCCATAATATCTGTTTTATATTAGCAAGTTAGCGATACCGATAACGTTTCCAGCTTTATCACAACTTATAAATCAACAATCGCTCTGGCTCCGGTGTTGTCAGAGTTATCACCAGTACTCTGCTTTATTTAAGGCGTCGACACAGCGGCACTGACCACTTAATGGCTGCAGCGTCTTTGCAGCGAGAGATTGACCAAGCCAGCCTTCAGGGTAAGTCAACGTATGCGGAGCCTTAACAATATCTTCGCTAAGCTGTTTAAACCCAACTTTTGAGTAGTAGTTAGGGTCGCCGTAGGTAAACACAAGCTCAACCCCTTTTTCAGTTAACGTTTCTAGACCAAACTTAATCAATGCCTGACCCACTCCCTGGCGCTGAAAATCGGGATGAACAGCGACGGGCGACAAGATAAAACCATTGATGTCAGTTTCAAAGGTTAACCTTGAAAACATGATGCTCCCCGCTAGCTTACCGCCTTCTGTCGCAACAAAGATAAACAGATCATCACTGCCTGTTGTATTCATAAGAGCCGTCGTTAACTCGCCAATCACTTTACCTTCATCAGCGCCTTCGGAGGCGCTAAAGGTTTCATTGAAAAGATGCGAGATCTCTTTGGCGTTATCTGTGTTGCACTGTAAAAACTTCATCTCTATTTTCCTAATAATCTTATAATCTGGAGTTATTAAATCTTCTGTAAAATCAACATTTGATAGTCAAACTCATCCTGCCGCTTAGCCGCTATTTCGATCTCTTTGTTAATGTCTAGCAGCGCCTTTGAGTTCGGCATTAAAGGCGCTAACTCATCAATACGGGTCTGAAGCGGCTGATAATATTCACTCCAAGCTTGCTCACTGAGTGCAAAGCTATCAATCAACTCATAGCCAGCCTGTTTAGCCTGCTCAATACGCTGGTTTGCAGTGACCATATCTGGGTATTCTTGTTGCCAAAATTCTCTCAATTCATCGCTGGGAGTATCTGTACTCCAAACTAGATCGCTGATGACTAAATACCCCTGGGGCTTGAGCAATGGTTTCCAATTTTTAAAAGCTTGCTCTACCCCCATGATATAAGCACTACCTTCGCTCCAGATAACGTTAAACTCGGCTTTTGAAAAAGGCATTTCAGTCATGCTTGTACACACGGTTTTCACACGTTGAGCGAGCCCTTGACTCAAGCTCTGCTTTAAACTGCTCAGGCTAGACTCATCATTATCTAGCGCAGTGATGACAAATTCAGAATGCTGAGCCAACACCCGAGTAGCCACACCTTTGCCACAGCCAACCTCTAACAGCTCCCCCGAGTTAAGCGAAACAGCCTTTAGTGCTGTTAATGAGTCAGTTTCTGCACCTGGGCCGAATCTTGTTAACCCATCAAAGATCAACTCAAAATCAGCCATATACTGCTCATGTTCATTCATATCTTTAGATAACCATTTCAATCTCAAAGCCTGTTTTTCATCGAAGCCCTGCTTCATCAACCACTCTAGATGTGCATCAGGAGCCTGCATTTCTGTCGCTTGATGCCACTCTCTCATCGACCCCATGCCAAGCATTGCACTGAGCAGTTCTTTCGCTTGCTGTTTCTGGGCTATCTCATCATCTAAAACCTTGAGTCGTTGCAGTAGCAACTGCCTGTCGATGCGACTTTCTAGGCAAGCCTGACACTCTTTTAGGCTTAATCCCCCTGCCTGTAATTGTTGCAGTAGCTTTAAACGTTGCACATCCTGTTCAGAGTAACGCCTATATCCATTTGCTTGTCGCGTAGCCGAAATTAACCCCAGCTTTTCATAATAGAGCAGAGTCGAGCGACTTAATCCGATTTTTAGTGCTAGCTCAGAAATGCGATACATAGGCTGCCCTCAATATTTATGGCTACCATAAACTATGAAGCATTAGACAGGTCAATAAAAATTTTATTTTACAATTACACAAACACCAAAAAGCCCCTAAGTTTACACTTAAGGGCTTTGGTTACTTCAACAGGCATAACAACATTGATTGACTCAGAAATTAATCCAGCACTAACCAAGTTGCCTTAATTTCGGTGTATTTATCAAAGGCATGTAGCGACTTGTCGCGACCATTACCCGACTGTTTATAGCCACCAAATGGCGCGGTCATATCGCCGCCATCATAGTGATTGATCCACACCATGCCGCTTCGAAGGGCCTTAGCCGTCTTGTGCGCTTTATTGATATCCGATGTCCACACCCCCGCTGCGAGGCCATAGATGGTGTCATTGGCAATCTCAATCGCCTGCTGCATGCCATCAAAAGTGATTACCGATAATACTGGGCCAAAGATCTCCTCTTTAGCGATGGTCATCTTGTTATCAACATTTGAGAAAATAGTCGGCTCAATATAAACGCCACCCGACTCTTGCATCACCTGAGAGCCACCATGATTTAAGGTTGCACCTTCATCGATTCCCGCTTGAATATAGCCAAGCACATTATCTAACTGCTGTTTATCGACAACTGCGCCAGAAGTGGTCGCGGGATCTAAGGGGTGCCCAGGTGTCCAGCCCTTAAGCTCTTCGGCTATTAAGCCAATAAGCTCATCTTTTACCCCAGACTCCACCAACAAGCGCGAACCAGCGGTGCAGACTTCACCTTGGTTAAAGGCGATGGCACAAGCTGCTGCCTCTGCCGCCTTTTTAAGATCCGGCGCATCATTGAAGATAATATTCGGGCTCTTACCCCCAGCTTCTAGCCAGACCCGCTTCATGTTTGACTCACCCGCGTAGATCATCAACTGCTTAGCAATCTTAGTCGAGCCGGTAAATACTAAGGTATCAACATCCATATGTAGCGCTAGCGCTTTTCCCACTGTATGGCCAAAGCCAGGCAGTACGTTTAACACACCTTTTGGCAAGCCTGCTTCAACGGCTATTTGCGCCATACGAATCGCTGTTAACGGAGATTTCTCAGACGGTTTAAGTACCACACTGTTACCAGTGGCTAAAGCTGGACCAAGCTTCCAACAAGCCATCAACATCGGAAAGTTCCACGGCACAATCGCTGCGACGACCCCTACAGCTTCACGAGTGATCATGCCTATTTCATTGTGCGCCGTTGGGGCTATCTCATCGTAAATTTTATCAATGGCCTCACCAGACCAGCGAATAGCCCGCGCAGCGCCTGCCACATCTACTGTCTTAGCGTATTGAATAGGCTTACCCATATCTAAGGTTTCAAGTAAGGCTAATTCATCGGCATTTTGCTCCAGCAGTTCGGCAAAACGAATCATCACTTGCTTACGCTTAACAGGTGCTAGGTTTGCCCAAACACCCGTTTCAAAAGTTTCTCTGGCATTGTTAACGGCAATATTGGCATCAGCCTCATCGCAACTTGCCACCTTAACTAAGACTCTGCCATCGATCGGGCTGATACAGTCAAAGGTTTGCTTAGACTGTGCGTCAAGGTATTCGCCTGCAATAAAAGCTGAACCGTTTATTGACAAAGAATCCGCTAACGCTTGCCACTGACTACGACTTTCTGGTGTGCTCATGATGACCTCTTAACACTGAATATAATAATTAGAATGAGGGTTAATGCGGTTAACGCGCCATCTACAGGCGAATTACCACAAAAAGGTGTGTTAAAGATTACGCTTATTAGCATCATAATTTCAATATATTTTACAAAAACTTCATTTTTGCTACAAATAAATGCACAAAAAGCTTTCATGTTCATTATTTCTGACATAGCATAGCAAATATCGACCGCTTGCCCAAAAAAGCAACAGATAACAAAACAATAATTAAAATAATGAAACTGAATCAAGGTAGATGATATGGCAGATCCACAGATGCACAATCAACGCGATACGCAGTCATTAGAACATTACTGGATGCCGTTTACGGCAAATAGGCAGTTTAAGTCGAGCCCTAGAATGCTCGCCCATGCCGAAGGTATGTATTATAAAGACGTTGCAGGTCGCCCCATATTAGACGGTACAGCAGGTTTGTGGTGCTGTAATGCCGGACACGGCCGTAAAGAGATCTCTGAAGCGGTCAGTAAACAAATTCATGAGATGGATTATGCGCCATCATTTCAGATGGGCCACCCTCTTGCCTTTGAGCTGGCTGAGCGCTTAGCTCAAATAAGCCCAAAGGGATTAAACAAAGCCTTCTTTACCAACTCAGGTTCTGAGTCTGTCGACAGTGCTTTGAAAATTGCACTCACCTACCACCGTGCCAACGGTGAAGCCACACGCACCCGCTTTATTGGTCGTGAGCTCGGTTACCATGGTGTTGGCTTTGGCGGTATTTCGGTTGGCGGTATTGGTAATAACCGTAAGACCTTTAATCAACAGTTACTGCAAGGTGTCGATCACCTACCGCATACCTTAGATATTAACGGCAATGCATTTTGCCGTGGTATGCCTAAGACCGGTGCAGAAAAAGCAGAAGTACTAGAGCAACTCGTTGCCCTGCACGGTGCTGAAAACATCGCCGCAGTGATTGTTGAGCCAATGTCTGGTTCTGCTGGGGTTATTTTGCCACCAGAGGGATACCTACAAAAGCTTCGCGAAATCACCAACAAGTACGGTATTTTACTTATTTTTGATGAAGTCATTACAGCCTTTGGCCGTGTAGGCGACGCCTTCGCCAGTCAGCGTTGGGGGGTGATACCAGACATGATCACCACTGCAAAAGCCTTAAATAACGGCGCAATTCCAATGGGCGCGGTTTTGGTTGATGACAATATTTACGATACCTGTATGCAAGGTCCTGAAAATGCTATTGAGCTCTTTCACGGCTATACCTATTCCGGTCATCCGGTTGCCGCAGCGGCTGCCATTGCCACCCTAAACATCTATGAAAATGAAAAGCTGTTTGAGCGAACCAAGGAGCTCGAAGGCTATTTTGAAGATGCCGTGCATAGCTTAAAAGGCCTCCACAATGTGATTGATATTCGCAACACAGGCTTAGTCGGCGGCATTCAATTCGCCCCGAGCGATAAAGGCGCGGGCAAACGTGGTTTTGGGATCTTTGAGCACTGCTTCGAAGCGGGCACCTTAGTGCGTGCCACTGGCGATATTATTGCAATATCCCCACCGTTAATTATCGACAAACAGCAGATAGATCAGATTGTTAATACTCTTAGCGATGCGATTAAAGCTGTCGGTTAATCCCAGCACCTATTACATCGCTTTGCACGCTTGCGTTAATAGCATGGCTTTGCACTGCTACATGAGCTCGAAAATCAGCAGCGCTGATGTAATAGGTAAAACCATTAACCCCCATAAACACTATTGGCTCCCAACTGGGAAATAAGAATTAGGATTTTGCGTTATGCACACGATTAACCATTACATTAACGGCGGCCACTCTGCGCCAAGTCAGCGTACTCAAGCGTTTTTCGAGCCTGCGACAGGTGAGCAACGTGGCACAGTCTCCCTTGCCAGTGCAGCCGAGGTGGCTGGCGTGATTGAATTGGCTAAAAAAGCACATGAGTCATGGTCTAAAGTCACCCCACTTAACCGCTCTCGTGTACTGTTTAAGTTTAAAGCTTTGGTTGAAGCCAATATTGATGAGCTTGCAGAGCTTATCACCCGTGAGCACGGCAAAGTACTCGACGATGCCAAGGGTGAAATCATTCGTGGCCTTGAAGTCGTAGAGTTTGCCTGTGGCATTCCGCACCTATTGAAAGGCGAGCATACCGAACAGGTTGGTGGCGGCGTTGATGCTTGGACCCTGAACCAATCACTTGGCGTCGTTGCGGGGATAGCCCCATTTAACTTCCCAGTAATGGTACCTATGTGGATGTTCCCAATTGCCATAGCGTGTGGCAACAGCTTTATCATGAAGCCATCAGAAAAAGATCCAAGCTCAGTTATGCGTATGGCTGAGCTACTCACCGAAGCAGGCCTACCTAAAGGCGTATTTAACGTCGTTAACGGTGACAAAGAAGCCGTTGACACCCTACTCACTCACAAAGATGTGCAAGCGGTAAGTTTTGTAGGCTCTACGCCAATCGCAGAATATATCTATTCAACCGCATCAGCCCACGGCAAGCGCGTTCAAGCGCTCGGCGGCGCAAAAAATCATATGTTATTGATGCCAGATGCCGATCTTGACCAAGCCGTTGGCGCACTGATGGGCGCAGCATACGGTAGTGCTGGCGAACGCTGCATGGCAATATCTGTAGTGTTGGCCGTAGGCGACTCTGGAGACGCGTTAGTTGAAAAGTTACTGCCACAAATCAAGGCGCTAAAGGTCGGAAATGGTGTCACGCCAGAGATGGATATGGGCCCGCTTATCTCTGCCCAGCATCTAGAAAAGGTTAGCAACTATGTTGAGACAGGCGTTGCCGAGGGAGCAAAGCTGCTTGCCGATGGCCGACAGCTCTCGGTTGCCGACCACCAGCAAGGTTACTTCTTAGGTGGCTGCTTATTTGATCACGTCACCCCAGAGATGACTATCTACAAAGAAGAGATCTTTGGCCCTGTGCTCGCCATCGTTCGAGTAAAAGATTATGCCGACGCATTGCAACTGATAAATGATCATGAATTTGGTAACGGCACCGCTATCTTTACTCAAAGTGGAGAAGCTGCACGTCACTTCTGCCATAACGTCCAGGTCGGCATGGTAGGGGTCAATGTACCGATCCCTGTACCAATGGCGTTCCATAGCTTTGGTGGTTGGAAACGCTCTCTCTTTGGCCCACTGCATATGCATGGCCCAGATGGAGTCCGTTTTTATACTAAGCGCAAAGCCATAACTGCACGTTGGCCGCAATCGTCTCAAAACGCCTCGCAAGGTACAAAGGCTGAGTTTGTTATGCCGACGATGAAGTAATACAAAAAGGCGCGGCTTAGGCCGCGCTTTTTTCGTTTAGCTTTACACGCGCTAACTTATCGCTGACATGGAAGCACTAATGATTCAAAACATAGATTCAATTTTAAACTTTTCAACGCTCAATACTGCAATCGAGCGCTATAAGCTCGATGCTGAAAAGGTCATAGCTGGCGAGCCTGAGCAAGCACTACAAAACCACTACTCTAGTGACTGTGACCAGTTTCATGCCGGAGTATGGCAAGGCGATATCGGCACTTGGAATGTCGCCTATAGCGAACATGAATATTGTGAGATTTTGTCTGGTTCCAGCAAGGTTACCGACAAAAATGGTCACTGCATAACGGTGAAAACGGGTGACAGGTTTGTCATTCCAGCAGGGTTTGAAGGCACCTGGGAGGTGCTAGATAACTGCCGTAAGGTATACGTGATTTTCGAGCCAAATACGCTGTAATCCCTATAGCTATCTGGTATTAGAAAATCGCTTATTCGCCATGAGGTCGTAGCAATATGCTGCTGTTTGGCAAAATATAATGATGCTCGATATCAATGGTTTATATCAGTGGTCTACAGGCCAAGATATTAACGATAAAAACCAGCATCAAAGTCAACATAGTTAAATGGAGAAACTACCGTGTATAAAAAATTAAATAATAAACGGATTGCCCAAGTTGTCGGTCTAACATTATCAACTGCGCTAATGGCCCCTCTTGCTCAAGCTGAGTTTTCTGGCGAGATTGATGTCACCAACGATTACCGCTTCCGCGGTGTATCACAAACGGCAGGCGATTTTGCGATTCAAGGCAGCTTAGATTACAGCATGGAAAATGGCCTGTTCTTTGGTGCTTGGGCGAGTAATGTTGATAAAGATAGCTACGATGCCGATGTGGAAATTGATCTCTATGCAGGATATTGGGGCGCTTTCGGAGCCGATGAAGAGTGGGAGTACGACGTTACACTGACTTACTACACTTATCCAGGCCAAGATGAGAATACCGGTTATTTAGAAGCGAATGCGGGTCTGTACTATGCGGGATTCCACCTAGCCCAGTGGTACACCAATGACTACGCTAATGCCGATCTTTCACTCAATTACACCGAGCTAAACTATTCATACGAGATCTTCGAGAATTGGAGTATCGATGCCCATGTGGGATATAGCTATGGTGAAGGTGTGAATGATGAAGAAATGGGTGACTGGGGCGAGGACTATGTTGACTACTCTATCGGTGTCTCGACTGAACTTGGCGGTGTAGGCCTATCTCTAGCTTGGTTAGATACTAACTTAAGTTCAGATAATATCATCGACTCGAAAGAGCCATGGAGAAACGACGGCACAGTGCTAGCTACTGTAAGCTATGCATTTTAAGCTATGCCGTTAACGCTAGCCTAGACAGTTTCCCTCCCAACAAAAAACCGCCATCAGGCGGTTTTTTATTATCATCTTCAGTCATTTACATCAGATGACTGCAGATGATAACTCGCAATACATAACTAACAGAACATGACTAACAAAACATGGCCACGACAGTCAGATAACTAACAACCGATAGCATCCATTTGGCTATCTAATTCAAAGCTACTTCATATAACCCTATTTCATATAAAGCTAGGTCATATCAAAGCTAAGTCATTCAACATAGTGTGCTGCGAGTGAAAATTCCAATCTCGTGAGCTAACTGGCTTTTAAATCGCTATTGGGAGGAGTATCTTAACTCTAGGGCTATAAGTAATTTATTGAAAAGGAAAGCGCATGACCCCAACCTTACTTAAAATTGTTTTTATTGCTATCGCTATTTTCATTGTCTACAAGCTTATCTTCAGTGGTAAAAAAGGATTAACCCTGTTTGAAATAAACTTTAAAGATGGCCGCATGACGACCCATAAAGGCAAAATCCCAGACAAGTTTGCCAAGGAGTGCCGTGCTATCGCAAAATCCAATAAACTGACTTGTACCGTTAGAGCTGAAAAACTTGGGGATGTGCGCCTGCATGTGTCTGCTAACGTCAGTGATGCGATTACTCAGCGCATTAGAAATGTATTTCCATTTGAGTATTACGAAAAGAAACAGGTCGATAACAGCCGTAAAACCTCATAAAGCGAAATTTATACCTGCTGGCCTTCACACTGTAAAATGAAGGCCTTAACTATATAGATTAGCCATATTACTTAGCTATATCTCTTCGTTATAGCCGCTTAGTTATAGCCGCTTAATTGTAGTGGCTTAATTGTAGTGGCTTAAATGTGACAGCTTAACTGTAGTCGCTAATATGAATTAGCTTATCTGCAGTAGAGCGCCCCCTGCAAATTCAGCCCACTCAAGCTATATTTTCAGACTTGATGGCAGTACTACTTATCTTGTTTTTTGCTGTTCTCTTTCTGCTCGGTTTCTTTAACTAATTCATCATTTATTATTGGTGTATTGTCTGACATGATTGGCGCTTGTCTCGCTGACATCACATCATCACTTGAGCTTGCTGATACACTATAACTGGCATTTGAGCCACAACCACACAGCGCAAACAGACACACACTAAGAAGCATTTTCATCATTTATCCCTACTTTATAATCATAAAATCCTTTCAACTAAAGTAGAGTAAACTCAAGCTATATTCAATCCCGTACTAGAATTAGAACGAGTACTACAGCTGCAACTAAGCTGCAATTATTAAATCATTCAATTAAGTTTAGATATTACTAGCGTTACCTCTGCCACCGTCACTCCGAACTTGTTTATATCACTGCGATTAATAATGGTGTTGTCGTCAATCAGAAACATCCAATCGTCGAAACTCACCTGATATTCACTGCCATCAACAGGCAGCAACATTTCATATTGCCACTGCAGCGCCATTCCCACAGCTTGCCCTTGCGCCGCTCCTAAAATATCATTCGCCGTACCTGTGTATTTACCCTCGCCTAAATCGGTAATATTCCAAATTCGCAGCTGTTTTTCTCCATCATCGTAAATAAACCACTCTTTAATCTCCCCTTTATCGCCTTGCCAACTCGCCAACATTTTTACACTGAAGCGTCGGGTGACTTTGCCGCTAAAGTCTTGAACCGTGCCATGAGCAACTAACTCACCATCAAAAAACGTCTTCAAATCAAGCCTAGGTGTAGTGCCTTGGTAATCATTAATGTCACTACTTGAACAGCCGCTAAGCAATGCGAAGTAAGTCACCAACAGCAGCGCTTGCAACAGGCTAATGCCGCTTTCCCTCTTATTAATAAATCCGCTTAACAATCGCATGCCAACTCTCCAAGTAACTGCTTTCTCAACTCTGGACGACTCGTCGACTCTGACAACCAAATAGCAAGAAAGTCTTCACTAAAACCTACTGGCAGAGGCTGAGCCAAAGGTTTGCCATTAAAATAAAACTGACTATGTTCAGGTGTGAGTATTTTTAAGGTTAGCCTGTCACCTTCATTCACATCAGGCCATATGGCATCAATTGCAGATAGCCATTGTTGCTGGCGCTGTGGGTCCACCCCTAAATGCTGCCACTGATCTTGAGTTGCTTCTACCAAGCGAGCACTTGGGATCTCTTGGTAATATTCGATATCGAGGATCAGCGGATACTCGCCCTGAGTGTAATCGCCATCTAAGGTGAGTAACTTGGCACGATAAAGTGAAAACCACCACCAATCCATTTCGCCTCTGCCGACCTCTTTAAATGATGGGTTATCAGTAACTGGCGCGATAATCGCTTGAGAAGAAACATTAGCCGCTGAATGATTTGACGCAATCAACTGCGGGGTTTTAGCTTCAGTAGCATAACTGACTGCAGCAAGAAGCAATGACGAAGCGAGTGTGAGATATAACTTTTCAATAGCCATGACGCAATTCCTATTAAATTACGATAGCGCAGCCTATCCCCAAACGACTTGAATAGAGTTATTGCGGCGCTTTGGTAACGTTAACAAACATAGGGAATATTACGATCCAGATGGCAAATAGGATCAATGCGCTGGAGAATAACTCCAGTGGCAAGTTGACCGCTTCAAAGCGCTCTCCCGCTAAGTAACTTAAGCAACCAAACACACCACCAAGTATTGCATTAACATACCAGGCGAGTTTTTGGGTAAAGGCTAAGCTATAACGAAGTGATAGGGCAAAATGACACCAAAGAACAAATAACCAAAAAGGAAACTGCTGAAATTGAAACACCCCAGCCCATTTCAAACCTAAGTCGATCGCAAAGCCCAATGATGCTACTTTAATCATTAAGGTTAAGTCTTTGCGTCCCCTTTGAGATAGAGCAAAGTGGACTAATAACAGGCCTGTGGTTAACCATAAAGCCGAGTTTTGATATAGGATAGATAACCACCAGACGGCTTGAAACATCAATAAATTGATGATCACCAAGTGTTGCTGTGCCAGTCTATCCATCGTACTAATTAACATATCAAATACCCTCAACAGCTAGCGGCTAGCACTGCAACGAATGTAACAGGTGCAACCGCTGTAAACAGTATTAAGCACTCACTGCCACGCTTTATCGATTGTACTAATTAACATACCAAATACCCTCAACAGCTAGCGGCTAGCACTGCAACGAATGTAACAGGTGCAACCGCTGTAAACAGTATTAAGCACT
>NZ_JBRILW010000040.1:0-31052 GCF_052977125.1 Shewanella sp. 30m-14
ATTGCTAACTGCCCTTACTACCCTATCTTCAAAAAAGTAAATTCCACATCCATGCTTGATCTGTTTATTTCCTCGGGCTTACCAACTGCCCTTTCCTAACTCTATCTTCCAAAAAATATATTTTTACCGCTTTCAACAAAACAACCAAAGTAAACTCCATATCCATGCTTGATCTGTTTACTTCCTCGGGATTGCTAACTGCCCTTTTCTTTCAATAAAAACATACAAAACACAATTCCTGATTCATGCCTACTCTGCTATTCTTGGTATTGTTCGGGTACAAAAAAAGCCCCTATTCAGGAGCTTTTATTTCATAAGTGCTATCAACTGCTAGTCAGTAATAGCTAATTACCTATTAACGGCAACACCTCACGATAAGGTTCATAGTTTTGATAAATTTTTAAACGCTGCTTAAATTCAGCGGTTTTACTTTGATCAGAACTTAAATCTAGCGCTTTAATGGCTTTTTGTTGAGTAGAAATAGCAGCATCAAAATCACCTATCTCAGCATAGGCCGCAGCAAGATTATCCAAGTTGGTTGGATCTTGCTCATTTGACTCAAGTAACGCTAGCGACAGCTCCAGCGCTTTATCACCATTACGGTATTGCGACTCTGGACAGGTTGCTAAAATCCAAGCGACATTACCAAGAGATGCCATATCGCCCACGGCATTGAACTGCTCTACTGCTTTACCACAATTACGCTCAACCCCTTGACCGCCCGCGGCATAAATAAAACCAAGTCTGAAGTTAGCCCACTTATTACCTTTTTTGCTTAACTCGCTATACCACTGCTCTGCAGTCGATAAGTCTCGCTTAATTAAGCTACCTTCAAATGCCAAATCAGCCATGGTCTGCTGCGCTTTTACATGACCTAATGTCGCCGCGTCTGTGACCCACTTTATACCTAAGGCTTGATCTGCTGCGACATAGCGCCCAGATAGATACATAAGCCCAAGCAAATACTGGGCATCAGCGTCGCCTTGGGTCGCCTTTAATTGAATATGTGCTAAACGACTGGCCTCTTCTGAACCTTTAGGTTGCACAATAGAAAACGCACTCGCCCCATTGCTTAACGCTAAACAAAAGACCACTACTGTATTTAAAATCCAAGGTCTATAATTCATGAAGGGCTCCTACAACTCACCAAAGTAACGTTATATTGGGTACAGCTACTCGTAGTTTTATTCTAATTTCCCTCAAGTTAGCCTGAATTAATCTCAAATGTCGAGCCTAAAAAGCTCACACTCATTAATGAGAATCATTATTATTGATAAGGCTCAAGTTTTTGCATATAAATAAACCAAGCTGCAAAGCCCGTGCCTGCCTTGGTCGCGGTAGTTGTAACAAGATGTGATGCAAGCCTAATTGTTAACGCTACAATCAAGCTTAGTGGCGGTATCAGTTGACATATATCACTAATGTATCAAAATACCCTATATCTAAATGGTTATTCACCTAACATTGAGTCGAACTAAAGTAAGACATCTATCAAGGTTTTAATCACTTAATTGACGTAAGATGCTTAATTAGCATATTCTTACTTTTAATGTAAATCAGCCGAGGAACATAGGCATGGCTCTGATTGGAAAGCCAAAACCAGATCCGACTTTGGAATGGTTTTTATCACACTGTCACATTCATAAATATCCAGCCAAAAGTACTTTGATCCACGCTGGTGAAGATTCTGATACGCTTTATTACATCGTAAAAGGCTCTGTAGCCGTCTTGATTAAAGATGAAGAAGGTAAAGAGATGATTCTTTCTTACCTTAACCAGGGCGACTTTATCGGTGAGTTAGGTTTGTTTGAAGAACAAGCTGAACGTACTGCATGGGTTCGTGCTAAGCAAGCTTGTGAAATTGCAGAAATTTCTTATAAGAAGTTCAAGCAGTTAATCCAAGTTAACCCAGAAATCTTGATGAAGCTTTCATCTCAGATGGCTTACCGTCTGCATAGCACCAGCCAAAAAGTGGGCGACCTAGCCTTCCTAGATGTTGCTGGAAGAATTGCACAGACATTACTTCACCTTGCAAAGCAGCCAGATGCTATGACGCATCCAGATGGCATGCAAATTAAGATCACTCGTCAAGAGATCGGCCAAATCGTTGGTTGTTCTCGTGAGACTGTAGGCCGTATCTTAAAAATGCTTGAAGAACAAAACCTTATCCAAGCACATGGTAAAACTATTGTGGTTTACGGAACACGATAAGCCAGTATTAAGCTCGGTTTAAGACAGCTTCTATAAAGTGGCCTGAGATTATCTCAGGCCATTTTTTTATTAGGAGTTCAGCTTGAAATTAGCATTTTATTTATGCCTTTTGGCTGCGATACTACACCTACCTATAGCGGTCGCTAATCAAAAAATTGAAGTTCAACACTATGAGGCGCAAGCTTTAGTTAATAGTGGTCAAATCCTGTCTCTTGATGTCACCCTCTCCAGTATTCAAGCCATGTGTAATGGCAGGCTTATTGATGCTCATTTATACCAACATCTAGGCAACTGGCGTTACGAGATCCAAATTCGCACAGAAAAAGGTCAGCTGGTAGAGTTACTCTTAGACGCCAGCAACGGCCAACTCGCTCAACCGGTACGACTACCTGCCAGTTGTAGCGCTGAAAAGCTGTAATATGGCGTAAAAATCAAATCTAATTGCACTGATGTGACACTTTTTGAGTTAACATGAATTAACTCTGTAAACCGCCTGTCACTTAAGATCGCACCATTGAGAGCACTCTATGAAATTACTTCTTGTTGAAGACAATACCTTATTAGTCGAAGAGCTTGTTAAGCAGCTTAAACAAGCCGGTTATGTTACAGATACGACAGACAAGGTCAGTGAAGCTGATTACCTCATCAAAGAAACAAATTATGACTGTGTCATCCTAGATATTGGGTTACCCGATGGCAACGGCTTGGAGCTACTAGAAACCTGGCGTGAGCAAGGAATTCATACCCCAGTCATCATGCTAACGGCTCGCAGCCAGTGGCACGAGAAAGTAGAGGGCTTTAATTCTGGTGCCGACGATTACCTAGGCAAGCCCTTTCATACTCAAGAGCTGCTAGTACGTATTCAAGCACTGATCCAACGTGCTCATGGCAAAGCCAATACGCCAAATAAGCAGTTAACCTATGCAGGTGTGACACTCGATGAAGGCCAGCAGTCTGTGACTGTGGGCGAGCAAACATTTGAGCTGACAGCCATGGAATTTAGGTTATTAAAAATCTTCCTAATGTCGCCGAAAAAACTGTTATCAAAGGCCCAGCTTACCGACAAGCTTTACCAGTTTGATGATGAGAAAGAGAGTAATGTCGTTGAAGTATACGTCACTCATCTACGTAAAAAGCTTGGCAAAACAGCCATTGAGACTCGTCGCGGACAAGGGTATATATTTCACGGCCTCGTTCAATGATCTCAATTCGCACTAAGCTAAGTCTGTGGTTAACAGGCTTAGTGGTGATATCTACCGTTGTCGGCATTATCTTTTTCGAGTCCATGCTGCGCCAAGCTTTTCACGACTCTATCATTGCCAGATTGCAAGAGGACTTACAGCAAGTCTTACTCGCTACCCACCTTGAAGATAGCTCATTTAGCATCGACGAAAATCAGCTATCTAGCTTCTATCGCCCTGTTTATTCCGGCCGTTACTATCAACTGGATCTGCCAGAGCAAGAACTGAGATCACGTTCTTTATGGGATCAGCGACTCGAAGTGGTGGATCTTGAAAAAGGAGAAACCCGTGCCTGGCAGACTAAAGGACCGCAAAATCACGATATCCAGCTACTCTCTATCGGTCTAAAATCTGATACATCAGGTCTTAGCGCCACACTTACGGTGGCTCAGGACTTAAGTATCGGTCGCAAGATTTTTTCTGAAGTCTACGGCACAAAACTTATCGTCAACCTGGCCATGTTGCTAGCAATGATCACCGGTATTTTCCTGGTGCTACGACAGTCATTCAAACCCGTAAATCAGATGAAAGACACCTTAGCCAAATTACGCGAAGGCGAGATTTCCTCATTCGATCTCAACTCTATTCCACTTGAGCTGCAGCCGTTAGCCAAAAACTATAATGAGCTGCTTGCCTATTCTAGTAAGCAGATCGAACGTAGCCGCAATAATTTGGGTAATCTTAGTCACGGTTTAAAAACTCCCTTAGCGGTTATGCAGCAACAGGTTGAGGCTCTTTATTTAAAAGACCCTGACGCGGCTGAAGCCATGCAAAAACAGCTCGATTTAGTCCATAAGATGATTGAGCGTAAGCTTGCGGCGGCGCGGATCACTGGCGACATGCTTCCGGCGGCGCAGATGCAACTACCAAAAGATATTGAAGATTTGGCTCAAACCCTTAATAAGGTTCACCGCACTAAGTCTATCCACTGCCGCTTTGATATTCCTAGCGCCATTACTCGATTGCCGATGCACCGTGAAGACGGTATGGAGCTATTAGGGAATCTACTCGACAACGCTTATAAATGGGCAAGTTCAGAGATCAGAGTCTGTATTAGCTATCAAGATCAGCAGCTTAAATTGACGATTGAAGATGATGGGCCAGGGGTGAAAACAGAAGAGCTAGCGCAACTGACCCACAGGGGCAAACGTCTCGATGAGGCAACGATGGGCCACGGCTTAGGCTTGTCGATTGTTAAAGATATCGCAGAGCAATACAAGATTGAACTCAAGTTTGAACACAGTAAAAGCTTATCCGGGCTGAAAGTCACCTTGCTCTTCTAATACCAATTTGACTGCCTACTTCTACGTTGAACAACTTCACAAGGGAGCAACCATTCTTTCAGTTATTCGCCTTGAATTAGTTTGCCAAAAAACGTTCTGAGTAGATCAACTTCTATACTGATTGGTATAAAGCTTAATTAAAATTCAAGGTACTAAAACCATAAAATAACCGGACTCGCGTCCGGTTTTTTATGCAGCATGTTAAAGACTTAATTTAGGCTGGCGCGTTGAGCTAACCATTTGCATTAGGTTTTACACTTAGCAACTAACACTTAGCCATTAACAACTAGTGATTAACGCCTAGCCATTAACATTAGTGCTTTCAAAAATCTTGTCCGCAGAAGCTGCTACAAAGCCTGTGTAAAGCTCCCCGTCGGCTTTGGGATAACGTAAAGCAAACTCATAAAAACAGCTAGGAATGTCAATCACTGCGTCAGAGAAGCTAACAGGGATCCTATCTGCCATCGTCGATGACTGCTCCAGTAATACCTCTGGACTGCCCTTTACTTCACCACCCGATGCATTCAATACAAAGCCTGCGGCTTTTAAAGCATCGTTAACTTCAAATATGGTTTCATAGCCTGGTAGATAATTAATCGATACCGTGAAATGGTTAGCACGATAACCAAATGCAGCAACCCAGGCAGCGTATTCACTCTCAGCTAATAGCGCTTCATAAGTCTTAGTATCAAGCTGCCAGTGACGGCCTGAGTACAAGAAGTTGTCGGCTGTGGTTGCATCCTTATCAATCTGCTCAATTAAGCCATTAACCGTCGCTTGCAGTTCATCGCTAAACTCTTCAACTAACAATTCAGAAATAAATACTTTTGGCTGTGTACTGTCAGGATGTTCAAAATGCTTAGCGTTGAGCTTCTTGGCTTCAAATTTGTAATCGCCACAAGCTACATAGCCGATAGACTCGAAATGTGCAGACAATACTTCAAGATTAACCTTGGCAATATTAAAAGTACGCAGCGCAATATGATCGTTAATTATCGCCCCGCCTTTAGACAATAGCTGATGAACTTTCGCTGCCGAGGGCGTCATGTCGATATAGTCTTGCCAAAGCGCTTCAAATAGTGTGTTTACATTCGTGTGCATTATTAGCTCCTTACGCCTGCGTGTTGACCTGTTTATTTAGTTAGTTGGTTTAGATCACGCGGCGGTACACATTTTAGGGATGGTGCTTACTTGTTGTCATATCTGTTTTGTCATATCAACTCTCTTAGCAAGAGGCCTGATATAAACAAAGGGGAAGCGCCCCGAGCGCTTCCCCTTTGAATTTGCGACTTGAGTTTAAAGACTCAAACCTGGACTCAATGTTGCTGGCAGACTGACCGCATCGGCCTCAACTGACGCTACTGGGTAGGCACAATAATCTGCGGCATAGAACGCACTCGCTCTGTGGTTACCCGATGCACCAACACCACCAAATGGTGCCGCGCCCGAAGCGCCGGTGATCTGCTTATTCCAGTTAACAATACCAGCACGAATACGTGCAAGGAAGTAGTCATAATCTTCACGGCTATCAGCTAAAATGCCAGCCGAAAGACCATAGCGAGTCGCGTTAGCGAGCTTGATAGCTTCATCAAAATCGCTATAACGTACGACTTGCAATAGTGGGCCAAAATACTCTTCATCTGGCAGCTCAATCACATCGGTGACATCAATCAAACCAGGAGAAACAAGGCCTGTCCCCGATTCGATATGAGTCAACTCAACCAGAGAGTTACCACCTAAGTTAATCAAGTTACGCTGTGCGCTGACCATGCCTTTTGCAGCAGTCTCAGAAATCATCGACCCCATGAACGGCTGTGGCTGTGCGTTCCATGGTCCTACTTTGATCTGCTTTATCGCCGCAACAAGTTGCTCAAGCAATTCGTCACCTGCCGCACCTTTTTCAACATAAAGACGACGCGCACAGGTACAACGTTGGCCTGCTGAGATATAGGCAGACTGAATGATGTCGTGAACAGCGGCTTTAGTGTCGGCGACATCTTTGATGATAAGCGGGTTATTACCGCCCATCTCTAGTGCTAAGATCTTGCCAGGATCGCCAGCATACTGCTGATGCAAGATATGGCCAGTGCGCGAGCTACCGGTAAAGAACAGACCATCAATTTGTGGATGAGCTGCGAGCGCCTTGCCGGTTTCGACTTCGCCTTGAACGAGGTTAATCACACCCGCTGGCAAACCCGCTTTTTCCCATAGCTTAAGCATCAGCTCAGCGACTTTTGGCGTCAGTTCTGATGGCTTAAACACCACGGTATTACCCGCAAGCAGCGCAGGTACTATGTGACCATTTGGTAGATGGCCAGGGAAGTTATAGGGCCCAAATACCGCAACTACACCATGTGGCTTATGGCGTAATACCGCACGGCCTGCAGGTGTATCGTTTTCAGATGTACCAGTACGCTTATGGTAAGCAGCAACAGAAAGGCCGATCTTGCCGATCATTGCGCCTGCTTCTGTCGCAGTTTCCCACTGTGGCTTACCGGTTTCTTGTGCAATCACTTCAGCCATTTCGGCTTTGTGAGCTTCAAGTTGATCGCGATAAGCTTCAACAATGGCTAGGCGTGCATCAAAGCCAAGCATAAACCAGTCAAATTGCACGTTACGTGCGGCATCAACAGCTTGAGATACCTGCTCTGGTGTGGCAGTTTTACTATTCCAAATTACTTCTTGGTTGGCAGGATTAATAGATGTCACTTCGTGACCTAAACCTGCAACCCACTTACCTTCAATAAATTGTGTCATTTTCTATTCCTACATTGGCAATACACGGATCTGCTCACCATCTGCAACCATAAGGGCTGCTGCAGTTTGTGCATCTAAGATCACGTCATCGCTGTCTTCGACTACAACTAAATTAGCAGCTGTAGCCCGATAATCGGCTAATTGGGTATTTGAAACGATATAGCTTGCAGCACCGACTGGCGTGTCACCTATGGTAATGGTTAGTAAACGACTTTCACGTACCGAGCGAATATCATTTATATGGCATTCAACTGTCGGGCCACCATCAAAAATATCAACATAACCACGGCACCTAAAACCTTCCGCTTGCAGCAGGTTAAGTGCTGGACGAGTATTGGCATGAACTTCACCAATGACCTTTTGCGCTTCTTTTGGCAATAAACATACGTAAACCGCATTCTTAGGCATCATTTCTGCCATAAATGCTTTTTGGCTTAAGCCTGAAAGATAGTCGGCCTGCACAAAATCGATCCCTAAGAAGTGCTCTTGCAGCCAGCCATAAAAAGGTGAGTTACCATCTTCGTCACTCTCACCACGCATCTCTGCAATAACCGTTTCACCAAAGCGCTCAGCGTGCTGAGCAAGAAACAGAAAGCGACTTCTTGAAAGCATGCGGCCGTTATTATTTTTACGGTAGCTTCCACGTAGGAAAAGTGTACAAAGCTCGGCTGCGCCAGTGTAATCGTGGCAAAGGGTTAAGGTTTCGACCTCATTACGTACATCGATTTGCTCAGAGTGGTAAACCTCTGTCCCTAATCGATAATGGTAAAAAGCATCGACCATACCTACCGCAGCCTCAATACCACAAGTACCCACAACCTCACCGGTTTCGGTATCTTCTAGTACCATCAAGTAACCTTCATCGAAAGGTTTATCGATCTGCTTAGTAAATGATTCTTCTACTCGAGCAATTTTGCTGCGGAGTAGTGCTTCATTTACCGGTAGAGATGTGAATCCATGCCCTGACTCTTCAGCTATTTGATATAGCGCTTTAAAGTCAGTCGATCGGATTGGACGTATAACTAGCATCTAGGAGTCTCCTCGCTATCACTTGTCGTATCTGTCAGCCTTATCAATATTTGACAAGCACAGCTCAAGAAACGTTCAAGTTATCCTAAAGACAAAAAAGGAGCGTTATCATTGATAACACTCCGTATGCCTTTTAGGCTTCGACAACTTTAGCTACAGCACGTTCAAAACGCGCTAGACCTTCCGCAATATCGGCTTCTGGGATCACTAAAGAAGGCGTAAAGCGAACAACATTTGCACCAGCAACTAGGCTCATAACGCCTTCGTTAATAGCGGCAACTAAGAATTCTTTAGCGCGCCCTTGGTACTTATTGTTAACCACCGCACCAATCAATAGACCTTGGCCACGGATTTCAGAGAATACATCGTACTTGTCGTTAATCTTCTTCAAGCCATCGCGTAATAGTTGTTCACGGTGTTTTACGCCGTTCAGTACTTCTGGAGTATTAACCACATCCATCACTGCATTGCCCACTGCACAAGCTAGCGGGTTACCGCCATAGGTAGAACCGTGAGTACCAATCTTAAGGTGATCAGCGATCTCTTTAGTCGTTAGCATGGCTGCAATTGGGAAACCACCACCAAGCGCTTTTGCTGTTGTCAGCACATCAGGTACTACATCGCCACGCATATAAGCATATAACTCACCTAGACGACCCACACCTGTTTGAACTTCGTCAAAAACTAACAATGCATTATGCTTATCACAAAGTGCACGAACCGCTTTTAAAAATTCAGGATCAGCATCAATAATGCCGCCTTCACCCTGCAATGGCTCCATCATTACTGCACACGTTTTATCTGAAAATACCGCTTCTAATGCTTCAATATCATTAAATGGTACATGAGTAATGCTCTGTGGCTTAGGACCAAAACCGTCCGAGTAAGCCGCTTGACCACCAACACTCACAGTGAAGAAAGTACGACCGTGGAAGGCTTTATCAAATGCGATAATTTGGTCTTTTTCAGCGCCAAACTTATCCATTGCATAACGACGAACGAGCTTAAGTGCAGCTTCGTTTGCTTCAGCGCCCGAGTTAGCAAAATAAACACGATCGGCGAATGTTGCTTCAACTAGCTTAGTCGCCAGCTCTAGTGCAGGCTCGTTAGTCATTACGTTAGATAGATGCCAAAGCTTCTCGCTTTGAGTCTTTAGCGCGCCAACCAAAGCTGGATGACAATGACCTAAACAGTTAACCGCAATACCACCAGCAAAGTCGATGTACTCTTTACCTTCTTGATCCCAAACTCGGCTACCTTCGCCACGAACTGGAATAACCGCTGAAGGCGCATAGTTAGGCACCATAACTTCATCAAATTGGGCACGTGTAAGATTCATAGTTACGCTCATTCCTTCTCATCCTTTGTCATTATCGACCTTATTAGCTGGTCGTATTCCGCTCAATGTCTTTATCTTTTGTTGGTGACATGGCGATTGTTTGTTTAGCTAGAAGGACATTATTAGCGAAAATGTGATCAAAATACCAGTTTTTAACAATCATCAAGAGGAGGAAGAGCGTAAACACTGCATAAAGATTTGAGTTTTAGAATTAACAAAGCAGATATAGCGGGGCTTTAAGCATAAATAGTCATAAAAAAGTTATCTAGCACCCAATTCCATTAGTTATTCACAGTTAATGAATAACTAATGGCCGCATTCAGTTCTAATTAGTTAAGGTTTATATAGATAACCACTGATAAAACACCCGTTTAAATCGATAAATTACAGGCCTTACAAGTCAACCAATATTGTATACCATTTATAGCGACTCAAACCGGGTCATGTTGCGTCTGCTCAATATTGCATAAAGTGCACATAAAAGGCTCAAAAAGCTAAATAACAAGCATTGCCACTTAGTTTAAAATTCAACCAGACCTGCTGTAACAATAATCGATTTCAAACAAGTTTTTTACACAAAGTGGAAAGGTTAATCTATTAACTCGGCTAAAAGCGAATAGAAAGCGAACCTCAAAACAGGTTTATTCACTCGATTTAATTAAGGCATGGCACAATGGCCAGCTTAAAACAGGGTAAGCTTACGGAAGTTTTGCGCGTCCAAACGGATCTGTTCTTGCTGCGAGAGCTGGTAATAATCAAACATTAATCGGCATTCTGCAGCGCTAATATTGTCTACTTCTTTTAGTAGATAGACTTTGGCGTAGCAATTAGCGCGTTCTATTAACGCCGAGTCTTCATCAAGTTCTGCGTATTTAAGGCTTGTATCGATCGACTTAAAGGTTTTGGTCAAGCGGCTCTCATCAAACTTAAGTAAGCTAAGGAGTTGCCAATTAAGCGTCCGACCATGACTTAAGACTTGCTGGTACACATCACTTGCAGGAAACTCTGTTGCCATCACCGCATCATAGAGCTCTTTATCTCGGCTTGCGCTCGCCTCTCTAAGCCACGTCCCCCACATGTCATCAAATGTCGTTGCACATTGATTAATCACACAAGTGGCACCCAGTTGGCTCATTAAGCTACAACTATAAATAAAGGCTGGGGCTTTTTGGTGTATGGCAGCTAAAGCTTGGGCAGCAATAGCGGCTACGATACTGTAACGCCAAAATTTTCGAGTCAACCACAGCATCTGCGGTTGCCCTGTAGGCATTAAATTTCTAAGGCAAAAATAAGGTACTAATGCCTGGAGGTTTTCAATCCCAATATAGTTAAGCACCAACTTAACATCGGTTACCTGCACATCAGAAGACTTAGGCCTACGGTGCCTAAAGGTGGAACTGTTAACCATATTCACTAAGTCACGCTCAAGCCAAGGTAGAGCGGTGACCAATGGTCGAATACGCGCTAAGTCAACCTGATCTGAATAGAGCAACTCTAGCAAGATGATCTGTTTATCATCTAGCTTTGACTGCTTAAGTACCTGCTCCGGTGACGAGAGTTGATGCTCAATGCTGTTATTCACACTGCTTAGCAATTGCGAAGAGACAGCCTCAAAGATGGCCTTGGCTTGATTCTGCTTAGCTAACCTTTCACGGATGGCCTCACGTTCAATCTCTAGTTTATTGGCATCATCTTCTAGATCGGCATTAGGCTCATCGTCCATGCTAATAGACTTACCCCGACCGACGATCAACTGCTTTAGTAGTCGATGTTCTATCTCTATGATTTGTGCAGGCTTAACCCCACCTGCGACCGAAATTGCCACTGATAAACATGCTCCCTATAACTATTGCTACCAGTCTACCCATTAAACATAAGTTTTGCTAAAGCTGACGGATAAAAAATACAGAACCCACCTTCTGGACGAATTAATCAAAGCAAAAAGGCTCCCTATGGGAGCCTTTAGCTTAAGCACTAAATTCAAAGCTATTTTTTAAGTTCTTGCTCAAATAGCTTGTGGATACGGCGGTATTCATCCAACCAACTCGATGGCTGACGGAAGCCATGTGGCTCCACCGGATAAATCGCCGTTTCAAACATCGGCTTTTCAAGCTCAATCAAACGCTGCACTAGACGCACGCTATCTTGAAAAAACACGTTGTCATCCAATACGCCACTCATAATAAGCAATGGTTTTTGTAATCCCTGTGCATGTTCAATTGGCGAGCTACGCTCATAAGCGATAGGATCGACATCTGGCGTATTTAAAATGTTTGATGTGTATGGCGCGTTATAATGTGCCCAGTCGGTCACAGGGCGCAGAGCAGCTCCCGCTTGGAATAACTCAGGCTCATTAAATAACGCCATAAATGTTAAGAAACCACCGTAAGAACCACCATAAGTGCCAACCTTACCCGCATCAACATTGACGTTAGCCGCCATCCAGTTAACACCATCTTTAAGATCTTCAACTTCTGGCGTGCCCATTTGACGGTAAACCGCCGTGCGCCAATCACGTCCATATCCTTTAGAACCACGGTAATCCATGTCCATCACCACGTAGCCTTGTTGAGCGAGTAAGTTATGGAACATGAACTCTCTAAAGTAACCAGAGAAACCATAGTGAGCATTTTGCAGGTAACCAGCACCGTGGTTAAAGATCACCGCAGGATACTTGTCTGCATTGTCTTGACTGTAACCCTGAGGTAGGTAAACCCGCGCGTAAACATCACCAGCACCGTGGGTCGATGGCACTGCAACGACTTCTGGCGCCTGCCATGCGTAATTTTTAAAATCATCGCTGGTGTAATCGGTTAACTGTTTAAGCTCGCCACCAATAGGCTGCACAAATAGCTCAGCAGGCTTAATACGCGTCGATGCGTTTAGTAGCAGTGCAGTGCCATCTGGGCTTAGAGTGTAATCAAGCTGGCCTTGCCACTCGGTTAACTGCTCATCTTTACCTGTGGCTATTTCAACACGGTAAACGTTATCGATACCAGGATGGGTCTTATTTGCCTTGTAGTAGATAAACTGCGCTTTAGGGCCTAAGGTGATATCACTAACAACAAATTGACCTTGAGTTAATGCTTTGGCTTTTTTACCTTGCTGCTTAAGGTAAATATGTGAAAAACCAGTCTCTTCGGATAGGTAATACAGGTTATCGCTATTTGGTAACCAGCCATACTGATTAAAATTGTAGTTAACCCAGGCATCATCGTGCAGGCGGTGCTGGGTCGTTAAGCTAGCTTTATCTAGATTTACTGTTGCTATCCAGCGGTCTTTATTGTCGACAGCTTCAAGCATCACAGCCACGTTACCGCCTGATTCAGACCACTGAATAGCGCTTTGTGCCCAGCCCCAATCTTGCATCAGTTGCAAGTTACGTGGTGATTTCTCACTCTTGTAGCTCTCACCTTTGGCTTTAGCATTCTCAGCTTTTACCGCAGCAAGTACATCCTCGTCATAGCCTGTTAGACCTTCGATGCTTATGTCTTTCTTAGCGTGAGTATCAAGATCTAACAGTACTAGTCGCTCACCTGGATTGTTATCTTCAGCAACGCGCGCACGTGCAGGCACTGCATCAACATAACCGTCTTTACCTAGGTAATTGGGCATAATGTCATGCTCACCACGCCAGCTATAATCTTTATCTTTTAGCGCAACAATCACATAGCGTCCATCGGGTGACAGGCTTAAATTGGTCACGACCTCTTTATCGCCTAAATACCAAGTCTTTGCCGACATCGTCGGATCGGCTTTAGCAAGCTCAGCCTTATAGTCTTGTTTCGCTGTAGCGTTATCTTGCTGCATCGCTACATACTGGATAAGTCTGTGTTGTTGCTTAGCAATATAGCTTGATGGTTGTTGTACGCCTTTAGGTTCGACCGCCATCTTGATATTGGCAATCTCTTCAACCAAACCTGAATTTTGGTGAATTTTGAAAATGTTATCACCCTGCCAATAAGCAATATCGCCATTATTTAAAAAGCGCACACCATCAATAGCGGTGTTTTGACGAGTAAGTTGAGCCACCTTGCCGCTGTTTAGATCTTTAACGAACAAGTTGCCTTGGTAGATATAGGCTTTACGCGTCTTGTCATTATTGAGCACGCCACGGCGTTGATCGGCGCCATGCAGCTGATTTAACGCTAATTCGCTTGCCACCGTGCCATTGATGCCTTGCTGATAATAGGTTTTAGTCGGGGCGCCGTGGGCTTGTCTGGCAAAGTAGATAGACTGACCGTCATCACTCCAATAAGCACCTTTAGCAAATAGCCCCATCCAATCAGGATTAGCCATGATTTGGTTTAAGGTCAATGCCTGATCGACTTGAGGAGGCGCCGATAAGGCAACTTGAGTTGTTTGACTTGTACTTTGAGCCGCGACTTGAGCTTGCTCAGGAGAAACCGTGGTTGCACTACAACCTGCTAATACTGCCAGTGAAAGTGCACTAAAGCCGACATGACGAATGACGCTTTTCATATCCATCCCTATTATTATTGGTATTTTTGCCGACTTTTATACCACACTTTCGCAACGGACTTGTCTGAAAAAATAGTTAAATTTGTAACAGTTAGTGGTCGTATAGGGGATATCGATAACGTCTAAGCAAAGAGACAAGCAGTAAGAACTAGAAAGATGCTGAGTGAAAATTAGGCGCATACACTTTATGGTGGCCAGCCTATGCTTAAAGCAGTCAGCTAAAGTATTTAAGAGGCTTTATCAACCCGTTGAGTTAACTTATTTTGATGAAGTTCGATAACAGCTCATGACCTTGCTGCGTCAAAATTGACTCTGGATGGAACTGCACCCCATAGATCTTCTTCGTAGGCTGGCTCATCGCCATGATCTCGCGGCCATGAACAGGATCATCAAACCACGCGTCCATAACAAAGCCATCGGGAATAGCGTCTACCAGTAAGGAATGGTAGCGAGTCACGGTAAGTGGATTATTCAAGCCACTAAATAAGCCGCTATCGGTATGAGCTATGGCACTGGTTTTACCGTGCATCACTCGCTTAGCCCTGATGACATTAGCACCAAAAACTTGCGCTATCGCTTGATGCCCTAAACAAACCCCAAGAATAGGTAACTGGCCAGCAAAATGCTCAATGATCGACAGCGATAATCCCGCCTCGTTCGGCGTACATGGTCCTGGAGAAATCACAATATGGCTGGGCGCTAAAGACTCGATCTCATCAATCGTGATTTCATCATTACGCTTAACTAAGATCTCTTGCCCAAGCTGCTGGAAATACTGCACCAAATTAAAAGTAAATGAGTCGTAATTGTCGATCATTAAGATCATAAAAGATCCAAGAACCTATATTGCTGGTTTTATTGCCTTAAGCCAAAGCCGTTAAGCCGCTCTAGAGTCACAATAAAACAAAATGTGGATGATTTGGGCGCAGATGCTACCACAGAGCGCGTGCGTTATCATCTACACAATATAGCCTGCAAACTAACAATAATGTAGATACAAAAAAGCCAGTCTATAGACTGGCTTTTTAAAACACTGGAAACTTACTTTACCAAGGTTAAATGACCGCGTCGTTTTGGCTCTTTAGCCTCTACAGTTTCGGTCTCTGGCTCGCTCGTTTCAACAACAGGTTCTTTCACGACAGAAAGGCCGGTGTCTTCCATATCATCATCTAATTGATACGCTTCTTCGATTTCGAAGACCGTACCGGCACCATTTTCACGGGCATAGATAGCGACAATAGAAGCCATAGGCAATAGTACTTGCTGAGGAACACCGCCAAAACGCGCACTGAACTCAATAAACTCATTCGTGATCTGTAGGCCACCTACAGCACTGTCGGTAATATTAAGTACAATTTGACCATCTTTAACATATTGCTGTGGTACTTGCGTGCCTGGCACGTAAGCATCAACAACAACATGGGGCGTTAACTGGTTATCCATCAACCAATCATAATAAGCCCGCAGCAAGTATGGACGATTCGGGGTTAGCTCTTTCATTAGATACCCATGCGCATTTCGCGCTCAGTCTCAGTCAAAGAAGCTTTGAATGATTCACGATCAAATAAACGTGTCATGTAAGCTTTGATATCTTTAGCAGTACGGCTATCAAGTTCGATACCTAGTACTGGAAGACGCCACAATAGTGGGCCAAGATAGCAATCAGCTAGACCAAACTCTTCGCTCATGAAGTAAGGCACTTCGCCAAAAATAGGTGCAATAGCCGTTAGGCCTTCTTGTAGCTCTTTGCGAGCAGCATCAGCACGGTCACCCTTTCTGATACGTTCTACAAGTGCATACCAATCTTCTTCGATGCGGTGCATCCAAAGGCGAGTTTGACCACGTGAAACCGGATAAACAGGCATTAATGGAGGATGAGGAAAACGCTCATCTAGGTATTCCATAATGATACGAGAGTTATAAAGCACTAGCTCTCTGTCTACCAAAGTTGGCACTGTGTTGTACGGGTTAAGCTCGATCAAGTCTTCAGGGATCTCATTAGGATCTACCTGTAGAACATCAACGGTTACACCTTTTTCAGCTAGTACGATACGTACCTGATGACTATAAAGGTCGTCTGCACCTGAATACAGGGTCATGATTGAGCGTTTGTTGGCAGCAACAGCCATTGATACCCTCCGGGATTCACAAATAAAAAGCAAAAAATGCAAACGCAAACGAGGAGCAAGGCTCCCCGTTTACAATTTGCGGATAATACATTCTAACCTTTATTTGGGGTTAGTGTACATCTTTCCAGTACTCTTTCTTTAAGAGGTAGGCCACAATAAAGAATATGAACAGGAAGCCCATCACCCACCAACCTAGTCTTTCACGCTCTAGTTTGACTGGGTCACCGGAGTAAACCAAATAGCCTGTGATATCACGAACCACTTGATCGTACTCTTCAGCTGTTAAGGCACCACCGGTAGCAACTAGTGTTCCATCTTCTTGTTTAACCGGAAGACCTTGAAGGTCTTCAAGTACGTGTGGCATACCAACTAGTGGGAAAATAGTATTATTGACACCAAATGGACGGCTTTCATCTTTATAAAAACCATGTAGGTATGAATAAATCCAATCTTCACCACGTACTCGGGCAACCAAAGTTAAGTCTGGTGGTGAAGCACCGAACCACTTAGATGCATCAGCATCAGGGATGGCGTTCTCCATCAACTCACCAATCTTGGCACCTTCAGGCAGGTATTGAGCACGCATCTCATCGATTGGAACACCTAGATCTGTCGCTACACGATCATAACGCTGATACTGAGTGCTATGACAACCTGCGCAATTCTCTTGGAATAGAGCCAGTCCACGTTGCAACGACGCTTGGTCATTTAAGTCGATGTTAGCTTTCTCTAGAGGTGCTCCGCCACCGGCAGCAACTGCCAATGTCGGGACCAATGCAACTAATGCGATTAATAATTTTTTCATTAGTGTGTCAACCTCTCTGGTACAGGCTTAGTCTTTTCATTCTTACTGTAAATCCAAAGTAGTAAGAAGAAGCCAAAGTAAGTCACAGTAAAGATACGCGCCGCAATCGTCAGGGCTGGAGTAGCAGGAACTGCACCTAAGTAACCCAATACTACGAACGAAACAGCAAACTGACTGATGTTCAGCTTGTGAGCCATGCTACGGTAGCGAATAGACTTAACACTACAACGGTCTAACCATGGCAAGATGAACAGTACCGCAATCGCTAAGCCCATGCCGATAACACCCATTAACTTGTCAGGGATTGCACGCAAGATTGCGTAGAACGGTGTGAAATACCAAACCGGTGCAATATGCTCAGGCGTCTTCATTGGATTTGCCGCTTCAAAGTTCGGCTTCTCAAGGAAGTAACCGCCACCTTCAGGCATAAAGAACAGCACATAACAGAAGACGATTAGGAAGCCAGCGACGCCCATAATGTCTTTAACTGTGTAGTACGGGTGGAATGGAATACCATCTTTTGGCCAGCCATTCTCATCTTTGTTCTTCTTAATCTCAATACCGTCTGGGTTGTTAGAACCCACTTCATGCAGTGCAATAAGGTGTAAAAACACCAATACAACAAGCACGAGCGGCAATGCAATAACGTGCAATGCGAAGAAACGGTTAAGGGTTGCGCCAGAGACAACAAAGTCACCACGGATCCACAATGTTAGGTCATCACCAATAACAGGGATTGCACCAAACAATGAGATAATTACCTGTGCTCCCCAGTAAGACATTTGTCCCCAAGGAAGTAAGTAACCCATAAAGGCTTCTGCCATCAACACAAGGAAGATAAGCATACCGAATAGCCACAGTAGCTCTCTAGGCTTCTGGTATGAACCGTAGATAAGGCCACGGAACATATGAAGATAGATAACCACAAAGAAGGCTGAAGCACCGGTGGAGTGCATATATCTCAGCAACCAACCGTACTCAACATCACGCATGATGTATTCAATCGAGGCAAACGCACCTTCAGCAGTTGGTACGTAGTTCATTGTTAACCAGATACCAGTTAGTAACTGGTTAACTAGTACTAACATGGCTAGTGAGCCAAAAAAGTACCAGAAGTTAAAGTTGGTTGGTGTCGCATATTGACCAACATGACGGTTATACGTCGCGGTCATAGGAATGCGTTCATCAATCCAGTTGATAAGATTCTTAACCATTACGCAGCTCCTGTATCAACACCGATAATCACGGTGCTATCATCAATATATTGATGTGGAGGGATAACTAGGTTCAATGGCGCTGGTACACCTTGGAATACACGACCAGCCATATCAAACTTAGAACCGTGACAAGGACAGAAGAAGCCAGAGGCTACGCCTTCAACTTGTTCACCAAACGTGTCAGGTAGGTAAGTTGGAGAACAACCAAGATGAGTACATAGGCCAACGGCTATGAAATACTCGGCCTTAATTGAACGCTCAGGGTTCTGCGCATATGCAGGCTGCTGTGGTTCAACAGAGTCTGGATCGCGAAGCTGAGCATCGATTGCTGGTAGACCATCTAAGATCTCCTGCGTACGACGAACAACCCAAACAGGCTTACCGCGCCACTCAACTCGAATAAGTTGACCTGGCTCTACTTTACTTATGTTTACTTCTACCGGCGCACCTGCTGCTTTCGCTTTGGCACTCGGATTCCATGACTTTATAAACGGAACCGCTACAGCAGCGGCACCAGCACCACCGACTACGGCGGTGGCTGCGGTCAGAAATCTGCGGCGTCCGGTATTGACTGGCGCATTGCTCATCCACTTGTCTCCAGAGAGTGTTGGAATTTTTGTTTTATCTATCTTCTTCAAAGCTGATTTAAACCGAAATTCAAATCTAAACTTGAGGCGGGGCTCATTATAGCCAAAAATTAGAAGCAGATCATAGTTAAAACACTCAACTTAGTTAACTATGTTGCTTTTCGTGCTACTTCTGCATAAAAAGCACGCATCAGCACCAACAAAAATGCTCATTTCTTGTAGCAGAACATTCAAAAACATTTCATTCATTGTCTACTAAATTAGTAACTTAAGTCATATTAATGAATTTTTGCAGACTATAAGATGATAGTTGACTGAATAGGTAGGAATTAGCGTTAGCTGCTAAAGTAGATTAAATTTGCATAAAAAAAGGCCTAACTTGCGTTAGGCCTTTTTATACATCTTTAGGAAAATTATTTTCCAGATGCACTATTCATGTATCTAAAGAACTCACTATCAGGTTCTAGCACCATGACGTCATTGTTACCAGAGAAACTTGCTCTGTAAGCATCTAAGCTTCGCATAAAGCTAAAGAACTCAGGATCTTTAGTATATGCATCTGCATAAATCTTAGCCGCCTCAGCATCACCTTCACCGCGAATAGTCAAAGCTTTACGCTCAGCTTCTGCAGTTTGAATCGTCACACTGGCATCAGTCTTAGCACGGATAATTTCCGCTTGCTCTTGACCTTGAGCGCGATGCTCTTTAGCCACAGCTTGACGTTCTGCACGCATACGCTGGTAAATACTAGTACTGACGTTTGCTGGTAAGTTAATTTGCTTAACACGCACATCGACGACTTCAATACCTAAGTCTTGAGCACTCTCAGCTGCATTTTTAAGTGCATCTGATTGCAATTCATCGCGGCTTCCAGAAACAATTTCTTTAATCGTTCTACGGCCAAACTCGGTACGAAGATCGTTATTGATCTTACGCTGTAGCAAGGTCTCTGCGTTAGCCTTAATACCACCGTTGGTAGAAAGGTAATAACGTTCAAAATCTTTAATGCGCCATTTCACGTATGAATCGACCATTAAGTCTTTTTTCTCAGAGGTTACAAAACGATCTGCTGCACCATCCAGAGTTTGCACTCGCGAATCCATAAACTTAATTTTATCAAGCATAGGGATCTTCAAGTGAAGTCCAGGAGCATAAACACGCGTCACGCCGTCGTCTTTAAGTACCTTACCAAATCGAGAAACGATGGCACGCTCGCCTTCATTCACAACTAAAAGTGAAGATAAAGAGATCGCAATAAGTACCGCTACGATTATCGCTGTAAATCTACCCATCACTTAGTTCCTCCCCGACGGACGTTCACCTCGAGATGGGCGACCATCAAGAGGCATGCTGTTATTATTAGTTGTACTATTTACTGACATAACAGGCGTTGCCGGTTTACTCTTAGTGCTTGAAGAATTATGTGCTTGGTTATTCTGCATCAGCTTATCTAACGGTAGATACATTAAGTTACCGCTATTTTTAGCATCAATAAGTACTTTGCTTGTACCGCTCAGAACTTCTTGCATCGTATCAAAATACATACGTTCACGAGTCACTTCAGGTGCAGCTTGATACTCAGGTAATAGCTGTTCAAAACGAGCCACTTTACCTTTTGCCTCTAAGATTTCTCTTTGCTTATAAGCTATTGCTTGTTGATCCATACGCTGCACAGTACCACGAACCTTTGGCTCTAACTGGCGAGAATATGCTTCAGCTTCACGAATAAAGCGCTGTTCATCCTCTTGTGCTGCAATAGCGTCATCAAAGGCATCTTTCACCTCTTCTGGCGGACGTGCAGGCAAGAAGTTCACATCAACAACCACAATGCCTAATTTATAAGGCTTGATAATTCGCTCAATTTCATCCCATGTATCACGACGAATTTTATCTCGACCCGTAGTCAAAATATCATCCATAGTGTTATGGCCGATAACATAGCGAAGCGCACTATCTGTTGCTTCACGCAAACTAGAGTCTGCATCAACTACGTTATACAAATAATTTTCAGCGTTATTCACTCGATACTGAACATCAAGCTGAACAAGAACGACGTTCTCGTCGGCTGTCAGCATGCTTCCAGAAGCCGGAATTGAGCGAACGGTTTGTACGTTTACTGGTGTCACTTCATCAATAAAAGTGGCTTTCCATTGAAGGCCTGGATCAACTTCACCAATATATGCACCGAAACGGAGCTCTACACCTTTCTCAGCCTCTTTAATTGTATAGAAGCCAGAAAGGCCCCATACAACAACGGCAATAACAAGGACTATTATTAAGCTGACACCGCTAACGCTGCCACCTGAGCCATTGCCTTTCCCGCCGAAGCGCTTAGAAAGATTACGAAAAACTTCATCTAGATCTGGTGGTCCTTTATCATTACCACCCTTATTTCCCCAAGGGTCTTGACCCTTGTTACCGGGCTCGTTCCAAGCCATTTAGTACTCCATAAGTGTATGAAATAAACGAGATTACTAAAATACTTAATTATGCGACGACGGTGTCGACGACAAAAGTCTCTATTTCACCTTGGCTCTGTTTTACGAGTCGGCGCCAATCGGCCTCCAACAAGCGAACAGAAATCATACAGTCCCCCAGATCGTCATACTCTTTCTGCTGTATTACATCCAGTTTATAAAACTGGCCGAGATAATGCCCCGCCGAAGCAGGGATTTGCAAGGTTAGCTCTCGAGTTGCCTTACCAACGAGTTGGTTAATCGCCTCTTCAACTAATTCCAAGCCTTTTTGCTGCTGAGCAGAAACCCAGACTCTAATTGGTGTCCCCTCATCATCGTAGTCGATGTGAGGTTTTACCTCATCCAATAGATCGATTTTATTGCATACGATCAACTGTGGAATGTCTATAGCATCGATCTCTTTAAGCACGCTTTGTACTTGCTTAAAGTTATCCCCCATTTTTTCATCTGCACTATCGACCACATGCAGAAGTAGATCTGCCTGCTGTGTTTCTTGCAGTGTTGCTTTAAATGCCGCAACTAAATCGTGGGGTAAATGCCTAATAAAACCAACGGTATCAGCAAGAATCACATCACCGTCTGGTAAATCTAACTTACGTAAGGTTGGATCCAGCGTCGCAAACAGTTGATCAGCAGCATAGACATCTGATGTCGTTAAACCATTAAACAGTGTCGATTTACCCGCATTGGTATAACCCACCAAAGACACTGTCGACATCTCGCTGCGCTGTCTTGCTCTACGACTTTGACCTCGTTGTTTATCGACTTTATCTAAACGTTTATTAATCGTGCGGATCCGGCCTCTCAATAGACGCCTATCGGTTTCTAATTGAGTTTCACCTGGACCACGAAGACCGATACCACCTTTTTGTCGCTCTAAATGCGTCCAGCCTCTGATCAAGCGCGTTGACATGTGGCGCAATTGCGCTAGCTCCACTTGTAACTTACCTTCGAATGTTCTCGCTCTTTGAGCAAAAATATCCAAGATCAAAGTTGTTCTATCGAGTACACGGCACTCGCATAGCTGCTCAAGATTTCGTTCTTGAGCCGGACTTAATGCGTGATTAAAAATCACGACATTTGCATCAGTTGCCGCAACCATCGCAGCCAACTCTTCCGCCTTACCTGAACCCACAAAAAATCTGCGGTCTGGTGAACGTCGACTCGTGGTAACGACTCCTATAGATTGAGCGCCAGCCGATTCAACCAGAAGTTTTAATTCATCTAGGTCTTCTCGGTTGTTTTCATCAGCAAAGTCGATATGAACAAGTACCGCTTTCTCTCCCGCCTCATAACGATCAAACAAAAAGCAATCTCCTTAGCAAATTACTTCTCATCGCTATCGTCATGCTGAGCGTTATAGCCAGCTTGACCATTTGTCGGCTGATGGTTAGTCACGTTAAATGGACGTGAAGGTACCACAGTAGAAATGGCATGCTTGTAAACCATTTGGCTTACTGTATTTTTAAGCAAAATAACAAACTGATCGAAAGACTCAACTTGTCCTTGAAGCTTAATGCCGTTAACAAGATAAATAGATACTGGAACGCGTTCACGACGCAAAGCGTTCAAAAACGGGTCTTGTAAAGATTGCCCCTTTGCCATTTTCTAATTTCCTTTTTAATTAAAATTAATAGTTATTCTAATACGATAAAACGTTATCTTTGGTTTTAGTATTATACAGCGGTAGCCAATAAGCTAGCGACTATGTCGCATTACTTCCGCGAGATTATTTTCAGCTCCGCTTTCTAGCCATATTAAATCAGGCCAACCACGTAACCATGTTAATTGACGTTTGGCTAATTGCCTAGTAGCAACAATAGCTTTTTCGACCATAGTATCATAGTCAATTTCACCATCTAAATACTGCCAGCACTGCCTATATCCTACGCAACGCATAGATGGCAGTTCTAAATGTAAGTCGTCTCGAGCTTTTAAAGCCTCAACTTCAGCAGTAAACCCTTGTGTTAGCATGGTCTTAAATCGAGTTTCTATAGCCTTATGTAACACCTTTCTATCACTTGGCGCAATCGCAAATTGCACCGCTTCGTAAGGGAATGCTTCAGACTTAGTCTTAGTTAGCTCAGTTAGAGATTGGCCACTGATCCGATATACCTCTAGCGCCCGAGCGAGTCGCTGTGGATCATTTGGATGAATTCGCTCTGCTGAAACAGGGTCTATCGCTTTTAATTCATCGTGTAATGCTTGCCAACCTAACTCTTGTGCTTCGCTAGCGATCTGCGCTCTAATCGCTTCATCAGCCGCAGGAAGCGGTGATAAGCCTTCTAGCAAGGCCTTAAAGTACATCATGGTGCCACCAACCAGCAATGGCGTCTTTCCACGATTCAAAATATCTTCAATCTGAGCCAATGCATCACGTCTAAAATCTGCCGCAGAATAACTTTCCGCGGGATCAATAATATCAATCAGGCTATGGGGAGCCGCAGCTTGTTCACCAGCGTCTGGCTTAGCGGTACCGATATCCATATCTTTATAAATCAATGCAGAATCCACAGAGATAATTTCACAGTTATACTGCTTAACAAGCTCAATCGCTAATGCGGTTTTACCAGAGGCTGTTGGGCCCATTAAGGTAATAACTTTATGTGATTTTTTATCGGTCACTCTGATTTTCTTTCATCCATTGTTCCCAAGGTAAATCTTGGGATTGATTATAAAGCTCGCGCTGCACATCATCAGGCAAGGTATTTAGGGCAAACCATGCTTCACCTGCTGAGGTAAATCGATTCGCACCTTGTTCAGCAAGCCACTTAACAACCGCAGCATCACTTGGTAATTCTAATTGAATCCACTGCAATAATTCAGGGATTAAAACAGCTAATTGACTATCTCTTAGATATGGGGGCACTTTCTTAATAATCAACTGCCCAAGGCGAATTGATAACTCAACGCCTAACTTTCGCAGTAACTGCTCTCGATTGTCTATAATAGCTTGCCAATCATCATCAACTGCAACGGCGACCGGCATCAATAAAGGCTGACCAACGAGCCCTTGTGCAAACTTAGCTGCGATCTCGGCTTTTAGCGCCGCCTTTGCCACTATGGTAATGCTTAATAACGATATTTTATCATCTTTAACTAGCACCCAATATTCTCCAGCGATAACCGCTGGCATATTTGCCGCATGCGCGTGCGATATCCCACGCTGGTATTCTACAGAAGGATCAATGCTAGACCGAGTTGACTCTTGCTCATATTGATGAGCGTTTAAATCACCACTATTTGGCGTATTCGTTTGTGTACTTAATAATTCCCCGTAAGCACGAATACTACTTTGAGATGGTATATGAACCTCATTATTTCTCGCGGCAGGTTTAAGTGGGCTTCGATAGCTTGAATTGCCACTCGAATAATCACTCTGACGGGTAACAGAATGACTATCACGTACACCATAAGAAGCCGATGGCTTAGGTTCAATATTGGCTGAATACTGAGACGTGCTTACCGCCCCTCGTGTTGGGGTCACTTGCCTATCTGGCATTTGCTGCAAGTCAGATTCTGTATTTAGCCCAAGCTCCATAGATTGAGACATTGCCGATTGCAGCGCCTGCAAAATAAAGTCGTGCACATAACGGCTTTGGTGAAAACGCACTTCATGCTTAGCCGGATGCACGTTAACATCGACCTGATGTGGGTCGAGATCAAGCATTAACACATAACCAGGAGACACACCTTGGGCATACTGCGCAAAAGCTTGACGTACAGCGTGGTTAACCAGTCGGTCTTTCACCAAACGTCCATTAACATAAAAGTATTGAGTTTCACTGTAGCCGTTTGCAGCACTTGGCGATTGCAGATACCCACTCAAACTTAAATCATTGTGCTGACACTCAATCCGCAGGCAAGTCTCAGCAAATGCTTTGCCGCAAACCTGCCCTAAACGTTGAAGATACTGGATCTCAGTATTCGCGGGTCGGTAGTTTCGTACCGTCTTACCATTGTGTTTAAGGGTAAAATGAATATCTCGCCTTGCCAAAGCAATACGCTTTAACCACTCATCGATATGAGTAAACTCTGTTTTGTCACTCTTTAAGAAACGACGTCTTGCTGGCGTATTAAAAAACAGATCAACCGCTTCAACCGTGGAGCCTACAGGGTGTGCAGCCGGCAGGACTTTTACCGCCATTTCAGTGCCTTCGGCATGCGCTTGCCACGCCTCGGTTTGGTCAGCGGTTCGTGAAGTTAAGATTAGACGCGATACCGAGCTAATACTCGCCAATGCCTCACCGCGAAAACCAAAACTTAGAATGGCCTCTAAATCATCGAGTGACTTAAGCTTTGATGTTGCGTGCCGTGACAGCGCTAAACTTAAATCCTCTTTAGGGATCCCAGAGCCATTATCACGGATCCGAATAAGTTTACTGCCACCTTTATCAATCTCAATATCGACCCGTGTAGCACCAGCATCAAGACTATTTTCAACTAACTCTTTAATGACAGATGCTGGACGTTCTACCACTTCACCTGCTGCGATTTGGTTTGCTAATTGAGGCGGTAACTTTTCTATAGCCATGGTTTACTCTTAACAGCCTAAGCTCTGGGGATAATCAGTCTCTGACCGATTCGAATGCTATTTGATTTAAGGTTATTGGCCTTTTTCAAACTGTTTATTGAGACCTGATAACGATGGGCAATAACAGATAGCGACTCTCCACTGCGAACCTTATGCTCAACACTGCTTTTACTGGCCAACATTGAGTTCACTGGCGGGTTGGCTTCAAAATACTTCACTACGCCTTTATGAATGGCTTTAGCGACATTATTTTGATGATCGCGTTGCGACAACAAGCGCTCTTCTCTGGGATTAGAGATAAAACCTGTTTCAACCAAAATAGAGGGAATGTCCGGCGATTTGAGTACAGCAAAACTTGCAGATTCAGGCTTGCGTTTATGCAGCTTGGTCACCCGTCCTAGATTTGATAGTACATCTCCAGCTATGTTATGGCTTATCGCCATAGAACGATCCATCGACATATCTAATAATGTCATCGCAAGATACTGTTCATTATCTGTATTTTGTATAATCTCTCCGGCGCCACCGAGCAGCTCGGAATGTTTCTCTTTTTGCTCTAACCAGCGACCAATCTCACTGTTGGCACGGCGCATTGACAATACCCATACCGAGGCACCTTGGGGCTGAGGAGAGGTAAAAGCGTCGGCATGTATAGAGATTAAAAGGTCTGCTTTACTGTTACGAGCAATTTCAGAGCGCTTATTTAAGTTAACGAAATAGTCCCCTGTACGCGTCATAACAGCGCGCATACCAGGAGTCGCATTAATCTTTTTAGCGACCTTTTTAGATATTTCTAATACTAACTTTTTTTCATATATACCCGTCGGCCCAATAGAGCCAGGATCATCACCGCCATGACCTGCATCAATTGCAATAATGACATCTCGTAATTGATTTTTTGGCTTACTAACTGGAGGCTTTTTTGCTGTAGAGCCACCGCTATCTAAATCAACCACTAAACGATTACCGTATGGGGCAGTTGCTGGCAGTGCAAATAAGTTAGCTTTTACTGGCTTAACCAGATCAATAACTAAGCGCAAAGTCCCTTTTTCTGGTGGCGTGCTCTTACGCACCTTTTTGACGAGTTTACTGTTGTTTTTAATCTTATTTAAATCAACTTTGTTAGATGATTTTTTTAAGTCAACAACTAAGCGATAAGGATTTGTCAGCGTAAAATAGCTATAATCAGGGGACTGGCTCAAATCAAAAACGATACGTGTTGACTCTGGCGCAGCCCAAATCCTTACGCTGTCGAGCTTATTCGCACTCTGCGCAAAAAATGAAGCACCAAAACTCACAAGAAGTAAAAATACTCTAAATATATTACTGTTTATTATCATTATTATTTAGGGCCGCTAATATTTTTTCGCCTGCAACAGAAAGCGCCTGTAACTCAACTTGTCGTCCAGTATTAACATATTTAATATGGATATGTATATCAGCACCCGGTAATAAACCATGACCACGGTCAGGCCACTCTACAATACACAAGCTGCGCTGAGTAAAGTAATCACGGATCCCCATAAATTCTAATTCTTCTGGATCATATAAACGATAGAGATCGAAGTGATACACATCTAACTTATCTAGCTCATAGGGCTCAACCAAAGTATAGGTTGGACTTTTTACAGCCCCTTGATGCCCCAAACTTTGAATAAGTCCACGGCTAAAGGTCGTCTTACCCGCACCTAGATCACCGCTTAAATAAACAGTTAAGGGAGGCGTGATAAGGCTCGCAAGCTTTCCGCCTAAACTAACGGTTTCTTGTTCATCATTTAAATTTAATATCATTGATTGCGTATTCATTATGAATCGAAAAGCGTCCTAACTAAAACAGAGCGTAGAATGCAGTACTTTAACCTAATCACCTAGCTTTCTAAACTAGATTTCATTAACTAACTGACGAATATATGGCATCAAATCACTGGCTAACATGCCACGCTCACCTGATTTAGCCGCTAAATCAGCCGCATCACCGTGGATCACAACGCCCAAACAGGCCGCTTCCATACTGCTGTAACCTTGGGCCATCAGCCCACCTATCACACCGGCAAGTACATCGCCGCAACCACCACTGGCTAAACCAGGATTTCCCACAGGTGCTACAACACACCTATCACCATTGCAGATAATGGTTCCAGGGCCCTTTAGGACGATGACACCGCCATATTTCTGCTGGAGTAGCCTTACGGCCTTAAATCTATCCTGCTCAACTTCAACAATGCTAAGACCAAGCAACCTCGCCGCTTCTCCAGGGTGAGGTGTCAACACCCAATTCTTGCGCGTCATAGGCATAGTTTTTAGCAGATTTAAACCGTCCGCATCGATAACACATGGTTTATCTGTCAGATCTACGGCCTTAAGCAAGTTATAACCCCAATCACTGGTACCAAGTCCTGGACCTATAACCAATACTGAAGCCCAACCTAACTTTAGGTAAACCTCCATATCGACCAGTTCACAAGCCCAAAACATCAATTCAGGCCGATTAGCACTCACTATCAGTTGGTGATCAGGTCTAGAAATAACAGTCACTAAGCCCGCACCGCTTCTTAAGCATCCTTCAGCGGCTAGGCGAACAGCTCCAGCCATACCATGATCGCCACCTATGATAGACACTTTACCGTTATTACCTTTGTGAGCGTCTCTTCTACGCGGTACAAAAGCATTGACTAATGTTTGACGACTTATCTGCTCTGCACTTGCTAGCGTTAAAAACTTATCGAGCCCTAACTCTGCAAGAAGTAACTCTCCACAGTAATGACGGGCTCGACCAGTAAGCAAGCCTTGCTTAATACCTGCAAAAGTCAAAGTCACATCAGCCTCTATTGCACAGCTCGTAACGTGGCCAGTATCAGGATTGAGCCCAGATGGAACATCCAAGCTTAGCACCCAAGCATGACTTCGGTTTACCGCATTAATAATGCTCGTCAGCTCAGCACTTAGTTCACCTAAAACCCCAGTCCCTAATAGGCCATCCACAATAACCATTGCCTGTTCAATCTCTGTCTCACTAAACTCACAGATCTCTCCACCAGACTTGATGAAGCATTGAATAGCCTCTGTTAGCTCTTCACTCGGACGACTCGCTGTACTTGCTTGTAAGGTAACGTCAAAACCCGCCTCCAATAACAAAGCAGCCGTGACATACGCATCAGCGCCGTTATTCCCATGACCAGCAAGAACAAGGATCTCATCGGCATTGGCTTGCTTTTCACTTATTAACTGAAATGCCGCCGCTCCGGCTCTTTCAACCAATTGATATAAGCTAACGTTACCAAGATTAACGGCATCAATTTCAGCAGTTCTAACTTGCTCAGCTAGAAATAAAGGCGTTGTCAGTAAGTTTCGCTCGCTCATATTTAAGCTCCTAATCGAGGGTCTGTGTTTAATTTAGTAGCTTAAAGGCCTTGGCTTAAGTGCAAATGAATCAAAAACTGCAAATAGATAAGCTAATGTTGATCTACCGCAATTATAGTTAAGCAAGTTTTAAACAATAGCGATCAAAAAAGGCACCTCTCGGTGCCTAATTGCCAAGCTATTGCAAGTCACTAGATATCATCCATTCTAATACTGCTATGAACTAAGCGCTGTTGCTGAATTTTTTCGACTCTAACTAAATCTTCTAATGCGCCTTTAGTTTCTGTATTAGCAGAAGAGTTAGCAGTTTTCTCCAACAACGCAATCAAACGATTGTCGAGATCAAGATGCAACTCTAATACATCATCTTCTGTCATATTCGCGGGCAAGGTTAACTTTTGGCAGTTAGCGATAAAATCTTCAAAAACCACATCTTTATACCAAGTATCAAGCACTTTTTTAGGAGCGTCATCGATATAGTTTTCTAAGTTATCGGCTGTTTGGCGCTCATGCTGTTGAAAATACTCCAGCATCAACTTAACTCGCGAAGAGTCTGCTTGAGCATGTAAACGGTTATAAAGCTGTGCCATTTCTATGCGGCATGTTGCGACATAATCTAAAAGTTCGCTGAGTTGTTGAATACGCATTTATCGTTCTCCTTAGTCAGCCACTTGATGTGACAAGACTAAATTTTAGTCTTAATTAATTATGGTAGGAAAAGTCGACTAAATATTTGAACACCGTCAAAGTTTGGAAATACCAATATCGCTTAGTTTAGACATTATTAAAGAAACTGGCGCTCGATCACGCCAAAAACTCCCCCCTCCCCAAAAAATATCTGCAACTAAAGGTTATACTTTGATTTTCAGCCCAGAGCATATCTCGTACACCACGCTACGAGTTCTTTGTTCGAACATCATCGACCCTATATCGCAAAACATTTTAAGCTTTGTTTCTATTGGGTTTTGGGTTTTGAGTTGTTTTTTTGTTTGGATTTAGATTTGGGTTTTGCTTAGGGGTCTTGTTAGAGGAAGGCTGGAGCAGCTGCGGATTTAAACTCGAGTGATCTAAGCCTAAGTAATTTAAACAGCAATGGGTTCGAACTCGACTCCTTCCACGAACAGGTCTATCCCTTAGCAAAAAAGGGAATCAACATTTTCTACGAGCACAACGAGGCTAAGTTTGTTTTGGATATAGTTAAAAAGGAGTTTTCGTGAGATAGGAAGATTGGAGCGAGCTTCTGACTTAAACAAGAGTGGGTTCGAAGCGGCTTTCTATAACAAGCAGACCTATACCTTGGCAAAAAAGAGGTATCAATATTTTCTACGAGCACAACTGAGCAAATGCCGCATGAACATATAAAACTTTGTTTTATTTAATTTTGAAGTTTAAACAGGATATTACATGGAGGAAGATTGGAGCGACATATCGAGTTCGAAACAAACAACCGATGACTTATACCTTGGTAAGGTATCACCCTTTTGCTCTAATAAAGAGTCAACTGAGCTAATGTCGCATAATCTTTTTAAATTGGAGCGACATATCGGGTTCGAACCGATGACCTATACCTTGGCAAGGTATCGCTCTACCAACTGAGCTAA
>NZ_JBRILW010000041.1:0-30784 GCF_052977125.1 Shewanella sp. 30m-14
GCTTGGCTAGTTGCCTGCTTCACCGTGTCAGTGGGGTCGCATTATAGGGAGATTCGAAAAGAGCGCAAGTGCTTTTTATAAAGAACTTGTTCGCATGCTTATCTTTTCAACAACGCACGATTTATCGCTCATTTATCACGCTTTCGCTGTTTAAATCTGCACCAATTTTGCACTAGCTTGCAGATAAAGTTCATTTTTTCAGCAACACACTAGAGTATTGGCTAATAATTCATTACCATAGTCAGGTTATTAACAGTTAGTTATCAATTCATTTATTCTTTAGAGATTATATTTATGCAGAAGTCATTCTTGATCGTCTTGGCCGTAGCCATTATAGGTGCACTCGCTATTTTTCAGATCGCACCCGATCTAAACGGTGCCATTGCTTTCTTTACTGGTGCCATCATCGCGAGCGTTATTTTTTCTCTTCAATCTAAAACGCCTGCCTCAACAACTGACAGCAACGAACCATATAGCGGTCCGACTATGACACTATATGTAGGTAACCTTCCTTATAGAGTACATGAGGGTGAAGTAAAGGCGTTATTCGGCGAATTCGGCCCAGTAAACTCTGTTCGCTTAGTTCGCGATCGTAAAACAGGGCGCCGTAAAGGATTTGGATTCATTGAAATGTCAGAGGCTGGTGCTAAGAAAGCCATGACTAAACTTAATGAGTTCGACTTCCAAGAAAGAACATTGAAAGTGCGCGAAGCTAAATCACAAGATTCAGATAAGAGCGACAACGCATAACAGGTGTTATAGCTAACCTAGATTAGTTGAAGAGCGTGACACTATTGTAGTGAATCCTTTTTCAGCTAATCGGGTTGTTAGCCCTACCGCTATATCTTCAGTTGTATAGATTGCCTCCCACACCTTATCTTGTTGCTCTGCAGCATCACCACTATCGACTTCACTTAATAAGTAACGCACCCTTTGTGCTACAGCTTTACCTGAATCAAGCAAAGTAACTCCTTTACCTAGCACCGACTGAATTTCAGCTGCTAAGATTGGGAAATGTGTGCAACCTAAGACTAAGGTATCTAAATTCGATAATTGAATCGGTTTAAGCTGTGACGCTAACTTAATTAAGTCAACTGTTTCGCCTGCTAGTTTTGCTTCAGCCAACATGACAAGTTCCGATGACCCAAATAAGTCGACCTTACAATCACCGGCAAACTCTTCAATTAACTCTCTTGTATAAGAACGCTTAATCGTACCAGGGGTCGCTAGCAAACCTATATGGTGAGCCTTTGAAATTTGCGCTGCTGGTTTGATTGCTGGTACAACCCCAACGATAGGGATCGAGAGCCTAGCTCTTAATCCCGGCAACACTAAGGTACTGGCAGAGTTACACGCAACGACAACCAGTACTGCATCGGTTCGTTTTACCTGTTCACAAATCAGATCTACACAGCCATTAATTAATACCGTCTCTTCAAGTTCGCCGTAAGGCAAGCGAGCATTATCGAATAGATAGCAATAGCCTTGGTCGGGTAATACTTTTTTGATCTCATCAAAGATAGATAGACCACCAATCCCTGAGTCAAAAATAAGAATAGGTCCTGACACAAACATTCTCCGCTATAAAAAATATTTCGATATATATAAATGAACCTGCAGTAATGTCTCACTTGCGGCAGGATTAGCTATATTGCTTTAGAATTTTCCCACAACCTAGATAAAATCGGAAGCCAGAAACTGGACATCCCAGCTATCTAGTATAATATTCCGCCCCTAATTAATGCCAACGGTGATCAAGATATGAATTTAGCAGCAATGGATCCTACAACCTATGATGTGCAACTCGAAGCAAAGCGCGTCAAGTTAACCCAGTTATTTGCTGATTTTGATACCCCAGAACTAGAAGCATTCAGCTCAGAGCCAGCTCATTACCGTATGCGTGCAGAGTTTAGAGTTTGGCATGAAGGTGAAGATCTTTACTACTATATGTTCGATAAGGAACTTGATAGTAAAGTCCGTTGCGACCAGTTCCTGCCTGCGAGCGAACTTATCAACAAAATGATGCCAGCCTTAGTCGAGCTATTAAAGCCGAATACTATTTTGCGTCATCGTTTATTCCAAATTGATTTCTTATCGACCCTTAGCGGTGAAATCTTAGTATCTCTGCTTTATCACAAGCAGCTAGATAGCGAATGGGAGCAGCAAGCTAAGATATTAAAGCAAACGCTAAGTACTCAGTTTAACGTTAACTTAATCGGACGTGCACGTAAGCAAAAAATCATCTTCGATAAAGACTACGTGATTGAGTCTCTCATGGTTGCTGGTAAGCAACTACAGTACCATCAGATTGAAAACAGCTTCACTCAACCTAATGGTAAAGTATCAGTTAAGATGCTGGAATGGGCTATTGATGTCACTAAAAACAGTACTGGCGATCTACTAGAGCTTTACTGTGGTAATGGTAATTTTTCCATTGCGCTGGCACAAAATTTCGATCGCGTACTTGCAACTGAACTGGCAAAGCCATCGGTTGAGTCTGCACAATACAACATCCAGGCCAATCAGGTCGAAAACCTGCAGATTATCCGAATGTCGGCTGAAGACTTTACTGAAGCGATGGCCAAGAAGCGTAGCTTTAGACGTTTAGAAGGTATCGATTTAGACAGCTATAACTGCAATACCATTTTCGTTGACCCACCGCGTGCAGGCTTAGACGCTGACACTGTAAAACTGGTACAAGGTTACGAGCGGATTGTTTATATCTCGTGTAATCCACATACCTTAATCGAAAACTTAGCTGAACTGAGTAAAACCCATAAGATCACTCGCTTTGCACTGTTTGACCAGTTCCCATATACCGACCATATGGAGTCAGGTGTTTTTCTTGAAAAGAAATAACCTTCAACTGACACACTTGCTCTAAACAACAACGGCATCCCTAGGATGCCGTTGTTGTTTACGTCACTAACGCATTATTTCTGTTCTTTCTTATTTTGCAGTGCCTCAGAACCTTTCGCCACCATACGCAGTTGTATCACTAATCTGTCAGCTAATATCTTACGATCTGCTCGCTTCATATCTAATGCTGCGGCCCCCGCATTAAATACCAAAGTCACTAACGCTTCAGCCTGCGCATGCGCTAATTCTGGCGAGCGATTAGCTGTCGCTTCAGTGTAATGAGTCAACTCAGAAATGAAGTGCTCTATTTCACGGGCAACCGCTCCTCTAAAAGGAGCTGATGTCCCCGAACGCTCGTGCAGTAAAATACGAAATACGTTTGGATTGGACTCTAGTACTTCCATGAAGGTTTCAACCGAAATGCGAATAACGCTACCACCGGCTTCAGCACGTTGGCGCCCTTTACGCATCATCTGCCTCAGGGTTAAACCACCTTCATCTACCATAGTTAAACCCAGCTCGTTCATATCTTTAAAGTGGCGATAAAACGATGTTGGAGCAATATTGGCCTCACGGGCGACTTCGCGCAGACTCAGACTAGAAAAGCTACGTTCGGCGCTTAATTGATTAAACGCCGCATCGACAAGTGCTCGCCGAGTCTTTTCTTTTTGTTGTGCTCTAATGCCCATGTTGAACCTACTTACGAAAATTATTCCTTAAATAATACCGCTTTTTAACACAAAACGCAGCATCTACAAACTTGACCCATGTCACTATCCAAGTTAAATTAGCGTACAGATGTACGCTCAACAAGAGATTTAAAACTATAATGAAAAAACCTCCCCTCATCTGGATGAATGTGAGTCTATTTACCATCACATTTGCCTGCGCTGTAATATTCGTGCCTTGGTACGGTATCGCTTATGGCTTTGATGCCATTGAATGGATCGCCTTCGTGGTCCTCGCTTTTGCAAGTGGCCTGTCAATCACAGGCGGCTATCATAGACTCTGGTCACACCGTACTTATAAAGCTCATGCTTCGGTACGGTTCCTGTATGCTCTTGGTGGCGCATTAGCCCTGCAAAATAGTGCTTTACACTGGTCTTCTGACCACCGAGTGCACCATAAGCATGTAGATAACAACGATAAAGATCCCTATTCAGCAAAAATGGGATTTTGGTACAGCCATATTGGCTGGATGCTGCGTGAATACCAATCGCAACGCTACCATGACTATAAAAACGTTCGCGATCTACAAAACGATAAAGTCGTGATGTGGCAACATAAGTATTATCTACCGCTCTTACTTATAATGAACTTTGGCTTACCTATTTTATTGGGTTGGCTGAACGGCGATATCCTTGGCATGTTATTGTTAGCCGGACTGCTGCGCTTAGTGGTTGTACACCACTGCACCTTCTTCATTAACTCGTTAGCCCATATTTGGGGTTCTCAACCCTATACCGATAAGAACACCGCTCGAGATAATGGCTTCTTAGCAATCCTAACCTACGGTGAGGGTTATCATAATTATCATCATATTTTCGAAAATGATTATCGTAATGGTATTCACTGGTGGCAATACGATCCAACTAAATGGTTGATAAACGGATTAGCCTCGATAGGTTTAGCTACAAACCGTCGCGTTGTACCACAGGAACGTATTGAACACGCCCGTTTGCAAATGCAACTAAAGCGTACTCAAAATAAGGTGGCTCATTTGCCTAATAGCGAAGAGATCATCGACAAACTGCAAGCTGAATACGAAACACTAAAAACTCACCTTGCAGAGTATTACGACGCCAAGAAAACCTTGATTGAAGCCAAGCGTAAACAGCTTGCTGATAAGCAACTACTTAACCAAGTAAAAGAACTAAAGTTACGCTTTAAGCAGCAACAAAAAAGCTGGCACAGTTTGACTGCAAGCTTTAGCTAAATTCAATGCAAATAGAAAGCCGCTATCAATGCGGCTTTTTTTATTTTTACGGCTCTCGTTTTGCTAAACACAGCAAGTATCGCCCTTCAGGATAAGGTTCAAGTCTCAACTTGTGCTTGAGGTCGATTGAAGTCCCTCGGTTATGGGTCTATTATGATCGGCTACTTACCATTTTCAGGGCGTTTTAAGCTCATGTCAGATTCAGAAATCAAACTTACCGAGTATAGTCACGGCGCCGGTTGCGGCTGCAAAATATCACCCAAAGTGCTCGGCACGATACTCGCCACCCAACTGCCTGTTTTTGACGACCCTAACCTACTGGTGGGTAACCAAACCCGAGATGATGCCGCCGTCTATAAGTTAAATGAGACCACAGGCATTATCAGTACCACTGACTTCTTTATGCCGATAGTCGACGACCCATTTACATTTGGTCGTATCGCTGCGACAAATGCCATCAGTGATATCTACGCCATGGGCGGCACACCTATGATGGCCATTGCGATTTTAGGCTGGCCAGTGAATAAACTACCCGCAGAAGTGGCACAGAAGGTCGTTGATGGCGGCCGAAAAGCCTGCGCCGATGCAGGTATCATGCTGGCCGGAGGCCATAGTATCGATTCACCGGAGCCTATTTTTGGTCTAGCCGTAACCGGCCAAATCCCACTAGAAGAGCTTAAGCAAAACGATACAGCAAAAGCGGGCGATAAACTTTATCTGACTAAGCCTTTAGGTATTGGCATTTTGACCACAGCACAGAAGCAGAAGAAGCTAGCGGATGCCGATTTAAATACTGCGGCAGAAGCCATGTGCCAGCTGAATATCCTTGGCCCTAAAATCGCTAAGATCCCGCAGGTTAACGCGCTAACTGATGTCACGGGATTCGGGTTAGCAGGCCATCTACTAGAGATGTGTCATGGTGCAGACTTACATGCCAAGATTGACGTGAGCTTACTGCCTTTATTACCTAATGCACGCCACTACCTAGAGTTAGGCTGCATTCCAGGCGGCACTCACAGAAACTTCGACAGTTACGGTGAACACTTACCGACACTCACTGATGAGCAAAAAGCGATTATCTGTGACCCACAAACCAGTGGCGGATTACTTATTGCTGTTGCTGCCGATGGCGAGGCGGTCTTAAAAAATCTGCTTACCGAAAATGGTATTGAACCCATTTGCATTGGTCAGTTAATTGAAAAGAATACGGCTACAACCGTGGAGCTTATTTAATGTCACTCAATAAAGTGCGTGCAAGCGAATATCGCCGAATACTCGTTAACGATCATCCAATAATGGATGCGCGCGCACCCGTAGAGTTTGAGAAAGGTGCCTTTCCTGCCAGTATTAATCACCCTTTAATGGAGGATGAAGAGCGTAAAAAGGTGGGTACTTGCTATAAAGAACGTGGCCAAGAAGCTGCGATCAAACTCGGTCATTCACTGGTTCATGGTGACATAAAGCAGCAAAGAGTCGATGCTTGGCTAGACTTTTTCAGCAAGAACCCAGGTGGCTACCTTTATTGCTTTCGTGGCGGCCTCCGTTCTCAGTTAACTCAACAATGGTTAAAAGAAGCAGGCCTAGATATCCCCTTTATCGAAGGGGGTTACAAAGCGATGCGTCAGTTTCTCATTGAAACCATCGATGATGCGCCAAACGTGAAGCCAATGCGGATCCTTAGTGGGATCACCGGTAGTGGTAAAACAGATTTTCTACTAAAGCGGAAAGAAGCCGTCGATCTAGAAGGGCTTGCTCACCATCGTGGCTCTAGCTTTGGTCGCTATCATGAAGCACAACCAAGCCAGATAAACTTTGAGAACGCACTCGCTGTCGCGCTATTAAAGCACCAAGACAGTGATGCCAAGCATTTACTACTTGAAGACGAGAGCTACCTAATTGGTCGTTCAGCCTTGCCCCAAGCTTTTTACGCAGGGATGCAAGCTGCTGGAGTATTGGTCCTAGAGGAATCTTTAGATGCAAGACTGACACGTCTTCTTAATGAATACGTGCACAAGATGCATTCTGGTTATATTCAAAGACTGGGTGAAGAAGAAGGCCTTGAGGCATTTGCCCAATACCTAGCGCAGAGCATTACCGGCATCAAAAAACGCCTAGGTAACAAGCAGCATGATGAGTTTCAAGCAATAATCACTAACGCGCTAACTATTCAGACGAGTCAAAATGATACCAGTGCGCACTTAGAGTGGATTGAAATGCTACTGGTAAAATACTACGACCCTATGTACCAATATCAAATCGACAAAAAAGCCGACCGAATTATCTTTAAGGGTGATCATCAGGCTATGCACCAGTGGCTAGATAACCAATAACGCCAAACTTACACCTCACTCGCACTCATGGTGTTATAAGCACTATTAGCTGCAAGTGGGGTGACTACTAATGTTAGCTTATTTCCACAGCTGTTATCTGTCACCGTCTTTACCGCAACTAACTTAAAGTCTGCAAAATCAGTGTGGTTTATTAACTGGGTTAGCGTACCTTGATCGACACAAACTAGGCTATCGAGCTGCATATTCTCTCCCGCATGCCAACATAAACGAGACATCATTCCGGCCAAAAAACGATGCGTCTTCATCTGTTTACATAAACTTGGTGCGAACAACATAGGATGGGTAAAACTCCCATAGATCAGCAATATGTCACGCCAAGATAGACTCTTAGTCACCACTAATAGTCTGGAAGATTGATGAAGCAACTCAGGATCTAGCAGCTGAGTTTTATGCTTAACTCTGCGGATAAAATAACTAGCAACACGTAAAAATAATTCAGGCCAACGCCAAAGCAATAACAGTAGCACCACCAGATTAGAGGCTGCCAATACCAGAAACAGACGCTCTATAGGCCACTGCAATACATTCAACACCAGCATGGAAAAAATTGCTGAGCTCACCATAAATAACGCGTTGATAATATTATTACTGGCTATCGCCTGAGCACACTCCCCCTCTTTTGCTCGCGCCTGAATATAGGTGTAAAGCGGTACAATGAATAACCCACCTCCGACGCCAATCATAAATAGATCGAACATCAAGCGGTAATGAGCGCTATCAGCGATAAAAACTTGAAGATGATACAGAGTATCGAGTGACACCTTATTGGGCAGAGCAAAATACAAGTCGATACCAAATACAGCTAAGATCCCGAGACCGAGCGGCATAATACCCAGTTCAACTTGCCTGTAAGACAGACGCTCGCATACAAAAGAACCGCCCCCAATACCGATAGAGAAAAGCGTTAATAGTAACGACACCACGGTGGGATCTGCATGCAAGGTAATACGCGCAAAATTAGGGAACTGCGTCAGATACGTTGCCCCCACAAACCAAAACCAGCTAATCGCCAAAATAGCGGTCCAGATCCCAGGCGTTTTCCGCACCTTTGTGATATTCGCCATCGTCGCTGAAACAATCGAGAAACGAGGCTTGATATCTGAGTGCGCTGGAATGCTAGGAATGAACCAACTGGCAAGCATACCAATCAGCGCCAAAATAAACACACTGGCGGCAGCCCAATAAGTCGCATTATGACTCGCTACAATAAGCCCTGCCGAAATAGTACCGATTAAGATCGCAAGAAAGGTGCCCATCTCCACCCATGCATTACCAGAAACTAACTCACCACTATCTAGCACTCTAGGAAGCAGAGAGTACTTCACCGGACCAAAATAGGCAGATTGTACGCCAGTAAGAAACAGCAGCAACAACATGACTAAATAGCTATGGCTCAAAATGGCAAATATCGCCACCGTCATAATCATCAATTCTAGGAACTTGAGTCTGCGGATCAATAATGCCTTATCAACATAATCGGCAATCTGCCCCGCATGGGCTGAAAACAGTAAAAAAGGTAGGATAAAGAGACCAGCAGCCAAGTTTACAAATAGATTTACATCTATCGGTAACTCATCGAGTTGCGAATAAGCCACCAAGAGCAACAGTACATTTTTAAACACGTTGTCATTCAATGCACCTAAGCATTGAGTCACAAAGTAAGGAAAGAAGCGTCGGCTAAATAACATCAGCCAGAGATGTGAACGGGTTTTTGATATGTCATTAGTAACCTAGGCTCACCTTCACCAAAATAATCGACTTCAAAAGCTTGCTCGGTAAAACCACAGCGTAAATACAAGGCTTTCGCCGGGTTGTCTGGCGCTACTGTCAGGTTGATTTGATTAACCTCTCTAGGCAATGTCGCTAACAGAAGTGAGATGAGTTTGGTGCCAACCCCTTGGCCGCGAGCGCTGTCAGCGACGGCAACCGATAAGATCCAGCAAACACTCGCTTTAGCACTCGTCGACGCCAATAGATAACCAACAATATTTGCGTTGACATCCTTTGCCACCAAAAAACCATTGGGCCAACAGTCTAGTGCTTGTCTGAAGAAAAAATCTGGGTAGCAATGCCCGGCGAAACACTCGCGTTCTAGTGCATCAATCGCGGCAAGATCTTGCTTACACGCGATTGAAATCTGAGTTGAATCATTCATTGATAAGGATTTGGTCCCACTCCAGTGCTGGCGCACCGACCACGATAAAATTAGGGTTTTCTAAGCTTTCTCGCTCGTTGTAGGTTAGCGGTTGTAGATTCAGATCCATGATCTGGCCACCGGCTTCCTCGACAATAATCTGCGCGGCGCCGGTATCCCACTCACCCGTTGGTCCAATACGCACATAGCAATCTGCACGGCCTTCTGCAACGAGGCAACTCTTAAGCGCTGCGCCACCCAATACCACTAGTTCACAGTGCTTATTGTGATTAAACAGCTTAATCACTGATTGTGGATCTTGGCGGCGACTTACCGCTAAGCGTAATGATTCAGAACCATCCTTACTCAGCTGCTTACTGGTTATACGTACTTCAGCGCCATCTTTACGCTTGTAGGAGCCTAAACCTGCAATGCCGTAATAACACACTTCAGTCATTGGCACATACACTACGCCCAAAATCGGACGATTGTGCTCAACTAGCGCAATAATGACCGAAAAATCACCGCTGCCCGCTATAAACTCTCCCGTACCATCCAATGGGTCCACTAACCAGTAGCGTTGCCAGTCACAGCGTTGTGCGAACGGAATATTGGCATCTTCTTCTGATAATACGGGGATATCGGGCGTCAGCGCTTTAAGCGCATTGGTAATGATTTCATGGGCGGCGAGATCTGCAGAAGTCACTGGCGTATTATCAGATTTAATCTCGCGTTCGAAATCACCTTTCTGATAAATATCACGAATTTTCTGGCCTGCTAACGTTGCAATTTCAATGACTTGATCTACATAATTCTCTGGCTTCATAACTACTCCAACAGCCTAATACCCATGACCTACGTTGTTTTTACTATCTTAGTTGTAGATGTTTTTGCGCTAAAAATAAAGCACTTACGCTACGCGATTCTGAAAAATCTTCTTCGTTTAATAGATCTTGCCATTGTGCTAACGGCCAAGGAACCATGTCGATAGGTTCAGGCTCATCACCTTCTAGGCTACTTTCATAAAGATCTTCAGCTAAAAAGATCTGCATCTTACTGGCAAAATAACCCGGCGCTAAGCTTAATTCCATTAAATGCGTTAGCTTTCTCGCGCCGTAACCTATCTCTTCTTGAAGCTCGCGGTTAGCAGCCTCATGGGCTTCTTCACCGGGATCGATTAAGCCCTTAGGAAACCCGAGTTCATAGCTATGAGTACCTGCAGCATATTCTCGACCGAGTAATAACTCCGTGCCATTGAGCACAGGGACCACCATCACGGCTCCACGATTATTACCTTTCATGCGTTCATATTGGCGCTCAACTTGATTAGAAAACCGCAAGTGCACCTGTTCAATTTGAAACAGTCGACTTCTAGCTACGATTTCAGCGTGCAAAATTTCCGGTTTCTCATTCTTTTTAGTCATACACATCCCAGTGCCGCTGCCGACTTGTCATTTAATTCAGTATAATCTTACTATTGTTCACCCAATCTACAACATGAATTTTCTAGGATCGCGTAACTATGTTTCCATGGAACGAAATTGATACCGTTTTACTCGATATGGATGGGACTTTACTGGACCTGCATTTCGACAATCATTTTTGGCTACAGCTGATCCCTAAGGTACTCAGTGAACAGCGAAATATCTCTATTAAAGAAGCCAGCGACTGGGTTGAGCAGTGCTACACCAATGTAGAGGGAACCTTAAACTGGTACTGCCTCGACTATTGGGAGCAGCAGATGGGGCTGGATATTATGTCGCTGCACCGCACTTTAGCTGAACGGATCCAGCTACGCCAAGACAGCATGCCTTTTTTAGATGCGCTTAAACACGCCGGAAAACAGCGTATTTTGGTCACTAACGCCCACCCAAAGAATTTAGGCTTAAAACTAGAGCATACCGATTTAGCCTTAGGGCTCGACAGTATGCTCTCCAGCCATGAAACTGGTTACCCGAAAGAACATCCATTATTTTGGCAGCATCTATTTAAACAGTTTAATTTACAGCCTAGTCGCTGCCTGTTTATCGATGATAACGAAACCATATTAAAAGCAGCAAAACTGGCGGGTGTGGGTTACCAACTAGGAATATCTAACCCTGATAGCCAAAAACCCAATAAGGTATTCGATGATTTCCCTGCCATTGAAGATTATCACCACTTGCTAGATGAGCTGCTTAAGCAATCGTAAAATAGAAACAGAACAGTAAAAAGTCCACCTTTTGAACTAGGTGGTTTAGGGCTGAAAACAGAAAAGGCGCCAATTAGGCGCCTTTTACTATTAACAAAATAGTTGAACTAAATAGGTAAGCGACCTTGATAAGTGATCGGGTAGTAACCTTGGCTGTCCTTCTTGCCTAAGAAAGATAGCGCCTTTTTCAAGTCATCCGGCTGGGTATTCACTTCGCGAATTTTGGCGTTCACTTGCACCATTTTTTGATCCGCCAGTACAATTGTACCGTCCAAACCTAACCCATTTAGCTTCTCATCAGTGGTCAATTCAATTTTACCATCGAGACAGGCTAGGCCTAGCGCAATATCACCCAATGGATATTTACCAAACTGGTTAGTGACATTCACTTGGTTTAAAAACAACTTACCCGATAGCTGTTCGCACCAAGGCAAACCTTGCTCAAAGTTGTCGACCAGTACACTTAAGTCGCCGTTAACTTTAGTTCTAAAAGGTAAGTTAGTGCGTCCTAACAAAAAGCTGCTTGGCGCTTCAAATCTTAAGCCTGAGGCGTCGAGTCCTGACATTGAATAAGCTATGGTACCTTTACCGTTAACCGCACTTGCACGGCTACCAATCACCACATCGGCCTTAACGGTTCCCGTTAGCAACGACCAAATATTCAGGTCCCACGTTATCATTTCCACCTGGCGTTTTTGCACACTCAGCGTTGCAAGACTGCCCGCCCAAATCGTGCCAGACACCCCACTAATAGCTACATCTTTTGGCAAGGGGGCCAGCTTTACAGCAACACTGGCCGGAAATAGCACCACTAAAAATACTAAGTAGACTACAAAGCCCAGTGCGATCTTTTTTGCTAATTTCACTACAACACCTTACTTGGACAGCTGAATACGACGAACATTAACGTAACCTGGGGTGTCAGACTCGGCTAAGTCTAAACTTTCTAACGATAATCCCTTTTTCTGTACCAATTCATTCAAATAATTTAGCAAGGTATCGAAAGGCACTTCATCCATCCACACTTGAATTTTATTTCCTTGTGGCTGCATTCGAGTAATGGTGAGTCCAAATGCACTAGCGGTTTGGTTAACCGCCGCACTCAAGCTACCTCTAAATGCGTTACTACTGCCGCTTTGCTTCAGCCCTGCAATACGGTTGGCGGTTTGCTTAACGTAGTTTAGCGTGCTTTGTTGGCCCTCTAGCCTACGCTCTGCTTCAGCTTCCGCATTAGCGATAGGGGTCCATACACCCCAATACAAAATACCGATGACCAATACCACACCACAAGCTGCAACCATCTGCTGCTCGCGTAGTACTAACCCACCCCACCAAGCTTTAAAGTTTTCCATCTTATTTGCTCCTTATGGTTAAGGTGCTGGTGACTTGAGATTCACCGCTATTCATCGCACCACCATCAAGCTTGTAAGAACGCGCAATGATCTCTTTAAACTTTTCAATCTGCTCATAGTTCTTGGCTGTGACCTGCATGCGAATTTCATTGCGGTTACTGTCAAAGCGCAATGTTGTCGGCTTAAGCTCTGGTACTTGCGCAAACGCATCTTTCATACCGCTTAGCATGACAAAGAATTCGCTACCACTGCCACCACCTTGAAGGGTACGTACATAGCTTTCCATCTGCGAACGCAAGTTCACTACACGCGAGCTACCAGGCACCACTTGCTTATAAATCTGCTCGCTTTGCACCTGCAGTGCATCGGCATCGCTATTCATTTGATGAATATTGAGGCCTTTATTCACTAATGCCAAAACAATAATCACAATAAATGCGATCGCTGTATTACGCCATAACGTTAGATGTTTACCATACTCTTTCTTTGGCTTATAAACGCCAGAAAGTAGGTTCATCGGCGCATTCAAAATACCTCTAGCCAGTACTAACATAGGCAGGTCTAGCGGCTGAACTTTGACGTCGGTGCCCGCGAATTGCAGTTCGGTATAACCCGCAACAGACACTGGTGTGCTGTTCGTTGCGCTCAGCAGTTGCGGCAAGGCCACATCAAGCCAGCTTTGGCTCAAACTGACTCCGCTACCTTCACCGGTACGCACTAAAACCTCTTTGCCAAAACTCATCGCAGCCCAGTCACACTCAGCCAATGGCAAAGCCAAGCAATCTGGTACGATACATTTAGCCTTCAGCCCTGCATCACTAAGCCACTCTATCCAAGCTTGCATCTGTTCGTGTGCGACAACAGCGATACTTAAGGCATCACCCTCTCGCGGCCCCGTCACAAAGTGCAACTCATCAACATTTTGAGCAAGGTTCTCTTCTAGCATAAAAGGCAATGCCTTTACCGCTTGGCGCTGACTTTTTTCTGGCAGCTCAACTTGCGTCAATGTAATGCTTGAGGCAGGCACTAATACGTCAACCGCACGATTACCTGCTCTTTCAGTAAGAGTCGATAGTGCACTGGCATCGCTAAGCTCGCCAGAACCTATAATTTCTTGTTCCTGCTCAGACCAAACAAGCCAAGAGCAAGGCTGCTCGGCAGTTTGTCCTAAACGGATAAATAGTCTTTCACTCACTGAGTTATCTCCACGCGTCTCTTTAACGTTATTAAAGGACTGTTGTTATTTTTGCCCACCAAATTGGCGGGATAACACTTCTAATTTTTTACTGTCGCCGTACAGCACGCTTTCTAATCTAAATACAGCGGTATCCACTTTGGCCCCAGCTTCGAGCAAAAAGTACTTACTCGTTACCCCAAAACTCGATTTGAGTTTGGCATCACCAGCTAAAGACGCGATTGAAGAATTTTCCCAAAACTCATCAATCTTATCGTAGCCATCGAGCGGTCGCTGATTGATAATACTTTCAGCCTCACCAACGGAAATTTTATTATCTAACATACCTGCGATTAACGCTGCTTGCTCTACAGGGACGGTATTGACGTTCAAAACCTGCGTCGTATTGCCCGGGATCGCACATACGTAAGGTGCAAGTTTAAGGTAAATATCCTGGGTAAAGCCCATCACAGCTCGCAGCTCACTCTTATGACTCATCAAGGTATTCGCTGCTCGATAAGGCACATTACGTGACTCATACTCGGCATCTTCTGCGCCATATGGCCCTGCCGTCTGATCTTCATCGATATAGTCTTTAGCCGTCTGTGCTAATCGCTCCGCAGCGAATTCGTCCATTCCCAGCGCGACCAGCAAACCTTTAAATTGCACCGCGGGGAGTGGCATTTTAGGTTGACCATTCTCAACTTTCTCACTAGGCGCAGATAACGAGTTAACGTTAAAACAAGATCGCATATCGCTAATTTTACCGGCTATTTCGCCCTTTTCTGCTGGAAATATCACATCAGCCAATGCCCAGTACTGCTGTAAATTTACCGTGTCTGAATCTTCTAAGTCTTGTTTCAGTACCTTTTTTGCGATCTCTTCAGCGGAAATCGCATACCAAAAAGCTTGGTCATACTGCGCCATGTTCAATGTGCGCCTAACCGACAGCTGATTACGAGAGGTAATATTGGTAGCAATAATCGCAACCATGGCCACAATCAAGAGCACAACGATAAGGGCCACGCCACCTTGTTTATTGCGCATGCTTATTCACCCGGCCCTTTGCCATCTTGCTCTTTACCATTATCTCGGTTGCCATCGGGTACCGATTGATCGTTACCAGCATTGCTAGTGTCGTCATTACTTCCAGCAAGCGCTCCCGTCGGCACTAAGAATTTACGTTGAACTTTACCAATATCTTCAAATTCAATTTCCATTGCGATCGCTTTGGGTAATTTAGTTGCGTCGGTCTTACGCTCCCACTTATCATCTGCGAAAAAGGCGTATTCAACTGAAATGACCTTATCCATAATCACGGTTTTAATCGGCTCGGCGCCAATTTCAGGCTCTGGATAAGGGTAATACCAACGCTGTAGTTGCCCGTCAATCACCACATAAGCGACCGACTGCAAACTTCCTCTTGGCAATAAGCCATCAGGATTTAACCAACCTAAGCGAAAAAATACCAACGACTCAGATTCCGAGTCGAGCATATTGCTGCCGGTCTGGAAAACCGTTGTACCTCGCCCACCCTCAAGCAATCTTGGTGTTCGCGCTACCATTTGGTTTAGATCGCGTTCAATCACCCCAAAACCTTGCTGCATCGCCTTTAACTTGGTGGCAAACTCTCTGGTTGCGGTATCGTTTTTCATCACGGTACTCAACACAGTATTGGCAGCCAAACCTAGCATCGCAAAAATAGCGATGGCGATGAGCATCTCTAGCAAGGTAAAGCCCCGCTGAGTTTTAATCTGCTTTAAGCACATAACTGCTCACTTCAGCGATGGTTCGCGAAAATCGTTCATCATCGCTGATACTTATACGGATCATTCTAAAATTATCATCGGTCGTTTTAACGACCTCTTTACGCCAATACCAGTCTTGATTGGCTAACTCTACTTGACCGTCTTTGCGACCAATTTCGGGAAACTTAGTCTCGAGTCTGGCATCAACCATCTGGTTATGAGCCACCCATTGCGCCATGGTGCGTTCTTCTAAAATAGGCATATTGGCGATCTGTTCGCCTAGGCTTTTAGTGATTGATACTGCAGCAATGGAAAACACTGCTAAAGCGACAATCACCTCTAGCAAGGTCATGCCTTTTTGCTTATTCAACCTAGTCATAAGACTTCTTCATCTTCAAAGCCCATTCGCAAGCGTCCGAGGGCATCACCAAACACCACCACCTCGATATCTTGCTTCATCTCATCTTCACTCACAAAAGACAGCTCAAATGCGCTCATCTCACCACTGGGAAATAGTAAGATTTGTGGCTCAGGGAACTTCTTTTTGTCGTCTTCAGACTTTTCAATAAGTGGTTCATCAAACCAAGAGTCTTGCTCTTCATCTTCTTGCACTAAAGGCAAGCCATCGAGCACTAAAACCAATTCAACACCTGGCTCCATCTCACGCTCAGCAAGCAACCTGTCTTGCGCTAATGGCTTCCACTTTCCTTCATCGTAATAGACATATTTGTAACCGGTGTCTTCTATAACAATACCGATGAAATGACCGCTTAGGACGGTTTCATCTAGCACCATTTCAGTGGACATCATGAACTGCAGCGCGGTTCGCTCCAGCGCTTTTTCTTTGCTGGCACCACCCATGCCTAAGGTGACTGCAGTCGCAGCAAGCCCCATAAGCAAAACAACGAGCAACACCTCCATTAAGGTGAAGCCCGTTTGGCGCGCTAGGTTAACTCGCGGCGTGTTCATTTTATTGGAAATTTTGCAGATTCCAGTTACCGATATCATCTTCTGTACCGGCTTGACCGTCTGGTCCCGTACTGAAGATATCTAACTTACCGTTTTCACCTGGGCTCAATAGCAGGTAGTCATTGCGCCATGGATCTTGTGGTAGACGCTTAACATAACCGTCTGCACGGTAGTTACGTGGCTCTGGAGAAATTGTTGGCTTTTGCACTAATGCTTCAAGACCTTGTTCAGTCGTTGGGTACACACTGTTATCCAACTTGTACATGTCCAAGGCATTTTCTAATGCAACAATATCTGAAACCGCTTTCTGCTGGTCAGCTTTATCTTTGTTACCCATCAAATTAGGTACCACCATAGAGGCCAAAATACCTAGAATAACAATCACCACCATCACTTCTAATAGGGTAAAACCTTGTTGCTTATTACGTGTTTGCATTAACAAATTCCTTAAACTAAAAAACTCACAACTTCAGTGACAAGCGAGTTGCCACTAACAGTGAGTATTAACCACTAATCATATTATTCAGCGCTAAAATTGGCTGAAGAATAGCAAGAACAATAAATAGAACCACAGCAGCCATGCTAACAACTAACATAGGTTCGAACACCCCTAAAGCGATAGTCACATTGGACTCAAACTCTCGGTCTTGGTTATCGGCAGCACGCTCAAGCATCTGCTCAAGCTGGCCACTTTTTTCACCTGAGGTAATCATATAGAGCATCATGGGCGGAAAAAGTTTGGTATTGGCAAGCGCCGTGCCCAAACTTGTACCTTCTCGAACCCGTAGGGTCGCATCCTCAACAGCCGTTTTAACCTTAACATTGACCAGCACGTCACTGGCAATGCGCATTGCATCAAGCAGAGGCACTGAACTTGCGGTCAAAATACTTAAGGTTCGCGCAAAACGCGCCGTGTTAAGACTCTTACTCACTTTGCTGATCACTGGTAAACGCAGCAACATACTGTCGTATTTCATGCGATTTTTAGGGGAGACCAGCAAACGTTTAGCAATAAAGAACAGGCCAACAATCGCGACCAATACAACCAGTCCGTAATCTCGGATAAAGTCAGACGATGCAATCAATAGCTCGGTCGTCCAAGGTAACTCTTGCCCCATATGTTCAAACTGACCAACAACCTGCGGAACAACCGCTGCAAGCAAGATGGCAATAACACCGATGGCGACCACGGTCAGCACGATAGGATAAATCATCGCCTGGGTCATTTTACTTTTGAGCTGTTGACGACGCTCGGTGTAGTCAGCAAGGCGATTCAAAACCACTTCTAAATGGCCCGACTTTTCGCCAGACGCGACCATAGCGCGATATAGCTCATCAAAAATATGCGGAAATTCTGCCATCGAGTCAGCGAGGCTATAACCCTCTACCACTCGCGAGCGAACTGCCATAATCATGCTAGCTAAGCGGTCTTTTTCACACTGTTGACCCACCGCTTTTAACGCTTCTTCAACGGGTAAGCCTGCTGCTACCAAGGTGGCAATTTGGCGAGTAATGAGTGCCAGCTCTGCCGTAGAGATACCACGCTTTAAAAAGCTTAAGCCTGCTGATTTGGCTTTACTCTCTTTGTCTACCACCGGGGTAATTTCCAGTGGCATTAAGCGCTGTTCTCTTAACTGCGTTCGGGCATGTCTTGCCGTATCGGCCTCGACCACACCCTTTTGCTGTTTACCGGTTTTATCTAATGCTTTGTATTCAAATGCTGGCATCGCTTACTCCTCTCGAGTGACACGCAGCACTTCTTCAAGGGTCGTTTTACCCGCAAGCACTTTACTCATACCGTCATGACGAATGCTCGGCACTGATTGACGAATGTGTTTCTCGATAGCGAGCTCGCCTCGACCAGTATGGATAAGTTCACGTACGGTATCATCGACAGTTAATAACTCATGAATACCCGTACGGCCACGGTAGCCATTGTGACCACATGCCAAACATCCCTTGGCACGGAAAATAACCCGTGTATCGTCACCGGTAATACCTAACAACTCTCTTTCACGATCATCTGGTATGTGCGCCTCTTTACAGCTTGGGCACAGAGTACGAATAAGACGCTGAGCGAGTACGCCGAGTAAACTTGAAGAAACCAGGAAAGGCTCTACACCCATATCTTGCAAACGGGTAATCGCGCCCGATGCAGTATTGGTATGCAAGGTTGAGATAACCATATGGCCTGTTAGCGATGCCTGAACGGCAATCTGCGCGGTTTCAAGATCTCGGATTTCACCAATCATCACCACATCAGGATCTTGACGCAAAATAGCACGTAAGCCACGGGCGAAGGTCATATCCACTTTAGTGTTAACTTGAGTTTGACCAATGCCTTCAAGCTCATATTCTATTGGGTCTTCAACCGTAAGAATGTTGGTGTCTTTTGAATTAAGTTCAGTCAGACCTGCGTACAGCGTGGTACTTTTACCCGAACCCGTTGGACCGGTCACCAAAATAATGCCATGTGGTCTACGAATAAGTTCATCAAACTTATGACGCACAGACTCCGTCATACCCAGCTGCTCTAAATCTAAATTACCGGCATTTTTGTCGAGAAGACGCAACACCACTCGCTCACCATGACTTGATGGCATAGTAGATACACGTACGTCTACCGCACGGCCAGCAATACGCAGTGAAATACGCCCATCTTGTGGTACGCGCTTCTCTGCAATATCTAGACGCGCCATCACTTTAATACGCGATACTAACAAAGATGAAAGTTTACGATTCGGCTTGAGGACTTCTTTCAAAATACCGTCAACACGGAAGCGTACAATTAACTGCTTCTCGTAGGTTTCGATATGAATATCTGACGCTTCTTCTTTGATAGCCTCAGATAACAATGCGTTAATTAACTTAATAATCGGCGCATCATCATCGCCCTCTAACAAGTCTTCAGTTTGTGGCAACTCTTCGGCAAGAGTGAATAGATCCATCTCATTGCCAATATCTTCCATCATCTGTTGCGCTTCAGAGGAGTTAGCCTGATAAACTTGAGTTAAACGCGACTCAAACGCAGCATCTTCAAGCTGAATAAGCGGTAACTCTTTACCGCAATAACGGCGCACCTCAAGCAAGGCGCTCAACGGTGTGCTTTGCGCATGATATAGCGATAATTCACCTTCATCAGTCGCCAATGCCACTTTAAAACGGTGTGCGAAGGCAAATGGCAAACGCTCTTTGCTATTTGAATGAAAGACCAGATCGGCCTCTTGTTCAGATACTAGCCCAAGCTCGTTAGACACTTTTGCTAGATCTTCATCGGCTTGAATTTGACTCTCACTCATCTGCGGATTCTTTATCTGTCACGGTTTCAGCATCGGTAGTTTGTTTGCCGCTATCAGCGTCTTTACTATCAGAGATGCTCTTAAGTGTCGGGTCGGTTTGACGCATCTTAGTGTCTAAGCCTTTACCTGCTTTGTAACGATTTAGTACTTCGTTAACATCATCGGGTAGATACGCTTCTTGATCCCACTCTTCGAGAATAGGCACATCGGTATTTGGCATTAAGTTAACGCCACGCTCTTGCTGCTCAAGCTGCAATGCGCGGAAGTAGTTGTACTTACGCCCAGCAATACCTTCCATAGTGATACCGTCACGAATAATCGTTGGCTTAATAAATACCATCAAGTTGGTTTTTTTCTTACCGCTAGAAGACGACTTAAACAGATGACCAATAATAGGAAGATCGCCCAGGAATGGTACCTTTTGCACCGACTCTTGTACTTCTTCTTTAATCAAACCACCAAGCACCACAATTTGGCCAGAATCTGCCATCACGGTTGTCGTTAAACGGCGAGTAGCAAACGTCACGTCGACACCGGTTTTACCATTTATGCCAGACACTTCCTGTTCAATCGTTAGCTTAACCGAGGTTCCTTCGTTGATTTGTGGTACCACTTTAAGCTTAACGCCCACCTCTTTACGTTCAACGGTTTGGAATGGGTTGCTGTTACCATTACTGGAGTTTTGGCTACCGGTAAGAATAGGCACTTCATCACCGACGATAAATGAGGCTTCTTGGTTATCAAGCGTGGTAATTGAAGGTGTTGCCAATACATTTGACTTAGTATCGCTTGAAACGGCTTGGATCAAGGCGCCAAAGTCGCCCATCGCCACACCCCACGCCATACCGTTGACCTTACCCAGTGCTTGCGCAAGTAAAGTGATGTCGCCTCGGGTATCTGGGTTCTCGGTACAAATAGTGCCGTCACAAACGGTTGATCCCTCTTCCCCTTGCGCCTGCCAAATACCTGCACCAATTTCACCAATGGTAGGACCTAAGTTATTAAACTGAGTTCCACCGCCAGCTTCTGTCGCCCACTGAATGCCAAAGCCAACATCATCGCCTTCTCCGACCTCAACGATAATCGCTTCAACGAGCACCTGTGCGCGGCGAATATCGAGCTGATTGATGACGCTTTCAATGGTGCGCATCTGATCTGGCTCGGCACTGATCACCAAAGCATTGGTATCGGCATGCGCCATAATATTGATTTCGTTACGACGCTTACTGCCACCGCCTTGAGGCGCGCCCTTGTCATCAACAAGCTGCTCAGCAAAGCCCGTTAGCACTTCAACTAAGTCTTCTGCATTAGCGTAACGTAAGTAACGCACCTTAGTGTTGCCACTGTTTGCTTGTTCAGCATCCAGTTTTTTAATGAGTTTAACCACACGCTCACGGCTTTTTTCATCGCCACTCACGACGACGGCATTGATACGCTCGTCCGCTACAACTTTTGGCGCCTGACCCGGCATCTGTGCTTGGTTTGCAGTAGAGCGATAAAGGGTATCGATGATACGAACAATTTCACCCGCTGATGCGAATTCCAGTTTTACCACTTCAACAGCGGTGTCACCTTGCTTATCAACACGACGAACAATTTCGACTAACTTATTCACCACAGCCGCACGGCCAGAAAGCATCAATACGTTTGAAGGATCGTAGTTAACAACGTTACCGCCACCGGCATTATCGTTAAGCTGCCTAAGCAAAGGGGCAAGCTGCTTAGCTTCGGTGTTATAAAGGGCGACAATACGCGTCACCATCTCGTCGCCGAGTCCTGGTGCATTATCATCGGCAACACGGATAGCAGCCGTCTTAGCATCTTTATCTTTAATCACCTTGATAATGTTGTTGTCCATTTCGACAACCGCATAACCATAGACTTGCAATACATTGAGAAAGAATTGGTAGTATTGTTCGTCAGTAAGTAGATCGTAACTACGAACGTTTATTTTGCCACGAACGGTAGGGTCGACAATAATTGTCCGGTCCAAGTTTTTACCAACAATATTGATAAACTCTTGAATATCAGTGCCTTTAAAGTTAGCCGCATATTGCTCAGACCAAGCAAGTTGAGGCGCCAATAAAGAAGCCCCCATCACCATACCGGCGATTAGTCTGCGTCTAATCCGCTTATTATTCATTGTTATACTTCCCCTAAACCCTTTCGTTGCGGCAAACTAAAATTTTGTATTACTGCAAATTCTATTGTTATCTTCGGCCAAGATTACTCTGGCAGACTAAACATAATTTCGACTAACTGACCATCTCGCTCAACCATTAAGGCGACTTCTGTCATTTCAGGTAACTGCGCCATCACTTCTAGCGCCTGCCCCATATCAGTCAAGTCATAGCCATTAATTGATTTGGCTAAATCATTGGCTTTAAAACCAGCCTGCTTAAACAGTTCTCGATCTTTACCCGGATTAAGCCTATACCCACTCAGCTCTCCAGCGCTCTTCACTGGCGAAATTGATAAATAGTCGGTTATCTTACCCGGATCGGCCAAAATGGCTTCTCTGGATTGACTCAATTCAGCAGCTACCGTGCGATTATTGCGATTATCGATAGTTTTACCTTTAGATGCACTCTTGGCTTTTTGCAACTGTTGATTCGCTGCGCCGTTGGTATCGTAATCCAAACCGTCTAGCATCAAGGTCTCGTAACGACCACTATTGGTAATAATAATGCGGTCGGCATACACCTCTTTGAGTGAGGCTGAAGTCCCTTTAATCTTGTCACCTAAGCCGTAAGTGTCTTGACTACCACTAGAGGCGATAACCGCTAACCCTTTCTTTTCAGTCGTCGAGGCCACGACACCAGTCAGCTGAATAGAAAGTGATGTTTTAGGGGCATCGGTAATAATTTCTTCAACCGGAGCGGCTTTAGGCTTGGCACCCGCTGCATCAGGCTGACCAAAAAGGGAGAGTTGTTGCAGACCAAGAATATTGACTTGGCCGCTAGCATTGCTTGCCACAGGGGTAGGTACCCAGCGCGTGCTCGCTGAGTTCTCAGGTACTAATTTCCATGTGATTTGCGCTAATAAGTAAAGAGCTATCAAAAGCCCAATGCTAAATACCGCCGTGCTGACGGGCTTTTGAGGCACACCAGCCGCTTTGGTTAAAAACTTATCTAATAAATCCATATTTATGTGGACCCTCTGTACAGGTCTCTGTTCTGATTATAATAATTTAGTAAATCCTGACTCATGCTAACCTACACTGCTTTTAGCAACAAGACCATAACTGCAGCAATGTTGGCGATAATTGACCGGATATGCTAACTTTACGCGCCTAAAAAGGGTGTGAAGCCTGCCACTATTTTACCAGCCAGACAGTAAAGATTTGTATATTCCTGCTGAGCTTGTGAGCTCACCCTACTTTATAATAGTTAATTTCTCACTGGAGTCGCTCATGAATGACGACGAGCAACAAGCAATTAAAGTAAGGCTTGATAAATGGCTCTGGGCCGCACGCTTTTATAAAACGCGCGCCATCTCAAAAGAGATGATTAATGGTGGTAAAGTACACTATAACGGTCAGCGAGCAAAATCGAGCAAATACGCAGAACTTGGCGCCACCATTAGATTACGACAAGGCTATGACGAAAAAGAGATTGTCATAGTCAAATTGTCAGAACACCGCCAAAAAGGGTCGATAGCACAAACCCTTTATGAAGAAACACCGCAAAGCATAGCCAAGCGAGAAACCTATGCTGAGCAGAGACGTTTAAATATTCTTAATAATCCCGCTCCCGAACAGAAGCCGGATAAGAAACAACGTCGCCAGATTATGCGCTTTAAAGAAAGCTAAAAATTGGAAAACGAAATGAACGAACAGATGAACGAACAGATGAACAAAGACAACCTAAATCGTTACCTATTTGAAAACGCTAGCGTACGCGGCGAATTGGTACAGCTAGAAAGCAGCTACCAAGAAGTACTTGCAGCGCATGAATACCCACTAGCTATCCAAATGCTATTGGGCGAGCTAATGGCGTCAACGTCATTACTAACCGCGACCTTAAAGTTTAGTGGTGATATCAGCATCCAACTGCAAGGTGACGGCCCAGTATCGTTAGCGGTAATCAACGGTAATAACCTACAACAGCTTCGCGGCGTATCACGTTGGAACGGCGAGATTAGCGACAATGCTAATCTGCAGCAGATGTTTGGTAAAGGCTATATGGTTATCACACTAACGCCTGATGACGGTGAGCGTTATCAAGGTGTTGTCGCGCTAGATAAAGAAACCCTAGCGCAATGTTTAGAAGGTTATTTCGAACAATCTGAGCAGCTACCAACCAAAATCAAGCTATTTGCCGACACTAAGCAAGCTGCGGGTATATTCCTGCAAGTATTGCCAACTGATGGCAATCACAACGAAGAATTTGAGCACTTATCAATACTGACTGAAACCGTTAAACAAGAAGAGATGTTTACGCTTGAAGCGGAAGAGATATTGCATCGCTTATATCACGAAGAAGAAGTCCGTTTATTTGAACCTGTCGCTGTGACATTCAAATGTACCTGTTCAAAAGAGCGCAGTGCAAAAGCCATTCGCACAGTAGCAAAAGAAGAGGTCGACTCTATTCTTGCTGAAGAAGGTCAAATTGAAATGGGCTGTGAATACTGTAACAGCAAATATATCTTTGACTCTATTGATGTTGAAGCCATCTTTGCCGACGCTCAAAGTAGCAATATCACTCAATAAATACCGTTGAGCTTACGCGTTTAAACAACCAATTAAAGGTGCTCTAAGAGCGCCTTTTTTATATTCAAAATTAAGTCTAATTCATTTTAACTAGCCTATAAAAATGTCAACAAAAAACACTCCAAAATCACTTTTTGTCATTTTTTTTGATCTAGAGCACACATTCATATCTGCATACGTTACAATCCTCACAAATAAAAGCTGGCGCTATAGATCAGCACACAATTATAACCTTAAAGATGGAGACCTTACCTATGCCGGATGGATCAAACCGCGAGTACCTTAACCTTTCAACAGGCCAATTAGTCGAACTTGCGTTAGCGCGTGGGGAAGGCGAATTGACCGCTAATGGTGCTTTAGTTGCAAAGACGGGTGAGCGCTCAGGCCGTTCTCCTAATGACCGCTTTATCGTTAAAGAGCCAGGCTCTGAAGCTGATATCGAATGGGGAGCAGTAAACAAACCTTTCGAAGCCGATGCATTTACCGCACTTTGGAACCGCGTAGAAGCTTACCTGAGTGATAAAGATACCTTTGTATCAAACTTAGAGGTCGGCGCAAGCAAAGAGCACTATCAACCCGTAAAAGTCACCACTCAATACGCATGGCACCAGCTGTTTGCTCGCAACTTATTCATCGTACCTGAAGAATTTAATGTGGCCGACAAGCCAGTATGGCAGATCATGAATGCACCAGGTTTTGAGTGTGTTCCTGAGCGCGATGGCACTCACTCTGACGCGACTGTCATTATTAACTTTGCCGAGCGTAAAGTCCTGTTAGCAGGCCTTAAGTATGCTGGTGAAATGAAAAAATCGATGTTCTCAGTACAGAACTTCTTGCTACCCGCTAAGGGCGTATTGCCAATGCATTGCTCGGCTAACGTTGGCAGCGATGGCGATACCACGCTGTTTTTCGGTCTATCGGGCACAGGTAAAACGACCCTTTCAGCCGATCCTAAGCGTTTCCTTATCGGTGATGATGAGCACGGTTGGGCACCCGGCGGTGTTTTCAATATCGAAGGCGGTTGCTACGCAAAATGTATCGATCTGAGCCAGAAGAACGAGCCAGTGATCTGGGATGCGATTCGTTTCGGTACCGTGCTTGAGAACGTCGTCACCGATGAAAATCGTGTACCGGATTACACCAATTCAACACTGACAGAAAACACCCGTGCAGCATACCCGCTGGAGCATATCGCACAGCGTAAGCTCGATAACTGCGGCGCAGAGCCACATGCGGTAGTGTTCTTAACCTGTGACGTTTCAGGTGTTCTGCCACCAGTATCTAAGCTGACCAAGGAGCAAGCCGCTTACCACTTCTTGTCGGGTTATACCGCTAAAGTAGGTTCTACTGAGATGGGCTCAACAGCCGCTATTCAGTCGACTTTCTCAACCTGTTTTGGTGCGCCATTCTTCCCACGCCCAGCAGGTGTTTATGCTGAGCTACTGATGAAGCGTATCGAGTCTTTCGGTAGTCAAGTTTACCTGGTTAACACAGGCTGGACTGGCGGTCCACACGGTATTGGTAAGCGTTTTGACATTCCAACAACTCGCGCTATTGTCGATGCCATCGTATCTGGTGAGCTAAAAGACGTTGAAACTGAGTACTTAGAGAAACTAAACCTACATGTACCCGTAGCTATTCCTGGCGTAGACAGCAAGTTACTCAACCCTGTCAACACGTGGGATGATAAAGCTAAGTATGCCGAATTTGCTCAGCACCTTGCTGACAGCTTTAAGGCTAACTTCGAGAAGTATCAGGTACCGGATTCAATCAAAAATGCCGGCCCTAACGCTTAATAAGCTTTAAGCCCAGCGCCCAATTTTGAGCGCCACAATAAGCGAAGTACTGTCAAACTTAGTATTTTACGCTAATAAGGATCCCAGCCTATGCTGGGATTTTTTTGTCTAAAACCTCCTAAAACCACTTATAAATTAGATAGCAACCTCAAGTGCCCTCAGTACTCGTTCTAAATAAAGGTGTAAAGCCAAGCAAACTTAAAGTAAAGCAAGCTTGACTTGTGATTTTCAAGCCGCTACTGTTTAAGTCAAGCAAGCTTTACATCGATAATATTAAAGCCAATACACAAGGAACTGTAATCATGAAAATCATCGAAGCGATATGCGCCAAGGGTTTACCTAAGCGCGATCTTAAAAATGCCAATAGAGTGAATCTACTAGCGCTCTTTTGGGCGCTCACATTAATGATAAGCATCTTTTTAAGTGAGCATGAATTACTCAACAGCGGCTTGTTAATCACCTTAGCATTTTCCATACACACACTTATCGGTATTGCCATGTTGGTATCTTATCGACATTTTCTCGTACAGCTCGATGAGATGGAGCGCAAGGTGCAGCTCGATGCCTTAGCGTTGTCGGTTGGCGTCACAATTATTAGCTTTTCCAGCTATTCAATATTGGCAAATAGCGGTATTGTGCCGCCACTCAATGCCGCCTACCTCATTGCGTTAATCGCTGTGACTTACATGGTCGGCATTATTAAAGGAAGGATCAGTTACCGATGAAGAATCGTCTAAAAGTGCTCCGAGCTGAGCGCGACTGGACCCAAGCCGACTTGGCAGACAAACTCGAAGTCTCTCGCCAAACCGTTAATGCCATTGAAAAAGGCAAGTATGATCCGAGTTTGCCGTTAGCTTTTAAGGTGGCGCGGTTATTTGCAATGCCAATTGAGGCCATTTTTGAAGATGAAACTGAAGTCGCCATCAGCTAGGCCGACGCTCCCCATGCAACTTGAATCACGGATGGTTTGAAATTAGCTGCGACGCATAAATATATAGGCCTTAGGCTCCTCACTCAAACCTAAGGCCTATCTATATCTGCACCCATTCGAAAGTTGAAAGCAATTGAAACTCATATTTAGAAACAGTTGCGCTGTTGCACTTATCACTCGTTTAAGGAAATATAACCGCCTAATAATAATTCAAAACAGATCTTAAGATTGGGTACCCGACCATGCGCTTAACCCCCTTATCGGCCATCGCCTTATTGGCTGTCAGCACGAGTAACTTCAGCCTTGCGGCTAACCAAGCCAGCAGCCACGACCATGCTGCATCTCCTCAATTAGCCACCACCTATATCAACGATGGGATATTGCCACCCATCATGCCTTGGCATGGCGATAGCGAGTCTTTACTCGTGGCGGCAGATGCTGATTGGGCGACACCCTTTGAACAGAATGGCCTTAAAACCAGCCCCAGCTATGACGAAACCTTTGCCTGGTTAGACAAACTCATTAGCCAAAGCGATATGCTGAAAAAAGTCAGCATTGGACAGAGTCCGCAGGGGCGTGAGATCTGGATGATTGTCGCCTCAAAAGAGGGTTTCGATGATGCAGCAAGCTTATCAAGCAACAACAAGCCTACTTTACTGGTGCAGGCAGGGATCCACTCTGGCGAAATTGACGGTAAAGATGCAGGCATGATGTTGCTACGCGATATCGTGTTTAACGGTAAAGCTGAGCTACTCGATAAGGCCAACTTACTCTTTGTGCCTATTTTCAGTGTCGATGGTCACGAACGCTCAAGCGAATACAACCGGGTGAATCAAAGAGGTCCGGTTAATATGGGCTGGCGCACTACAGCGCAAAACTTAAACCTAAATCGAGATTACGCCAAAGCCGACACCCCAGAGATGCAGCATATGCTACGGGCGATCAATATTTGGCAGCCAGACTTGTATATCGACGTGCATGTTACCGACGGCATCGACTATCAATACGATGTCACTTTTGGCTACAACCTAGCCCAAGGACAGAGCCCTGCGATCTACAACTGGCTAGAAAACAGCTACCGCCCCGCCATAGAGTCATCATTGACCGAGCAAGGACATGTGCCTGGACCATTAGTATTTGCGATAGATAATGCAGACATCACCAAAGGCATGTCATTGTGGAACGCTAGCCCACGCTTTTCTAACGGTTATGGTGATGCGCGTCATCTGCCGACTATTTTAATAGAAAATCACAGCTTAAAACCGTTTAAACAACGGGTACTCGGCACCTATGTGATGCTCGAATCCAGCCTTAAAGCCATTGCCAACGATAGCACCAAGCTCAAATCGGCGATTAAGCAGGACAAATATCGCTATTCACCTAGAGTCACCTTAACTTGGCAACAAGAGCAGCAAGCACAGGGCTGGGACTTTAAAGGTATTGGCTACACGCTAGAGCAAAGCGCTATTAGTGGTAACGATATCGTGCGCTGGAACGGTGAGCCTAAACTATATGCCAACCTGCCTGTCATTGGCGGCACGAAAGCCGATATCAAGGTTAACCGTCCTGATGCCTATTACATTCCACCACAGTGGCAAGAGGTTATCGAGCGTTTAAGTGTTCACGGTATTCGCATGACGACACTAAGCAAACCAACAGAACTCACGCTACAACAATATCAATTTTCCGAGCCAAGCTTTGCCAATAATGATTATGAGGGGCGTCAACGTGTAAAGGCGACAGTCTCTAGCCAGGCTATAGACGCCCAGCTACCTGCTGGTACCGTTCGCATCGATACAAAGCAGCCTTTAGGCGATCTCGCCATATTGCTACTTGAGCCACAATCGCCGGACTCCCTGTTCCAGTGGGGATTTTTCAATCCGATATTTACTCGTACCGAATATATTGAAAACTATGCCGTAGAACCACTCGCCGCGCAGATGCTAAAGGATGATCCCGCTCTGCTGGCTGAGTTTGATAAGTCACTTAACGACCCTGAGTTTGCCGCAAACCCCAAGGCAAGGTTACGCTGGTTCTATGAGCGAAGCCCATACTTTGATAATCAATACCTTAAGTACCCAGTGCTAAGAGGCCACTAATTCTGCCGCTCTAGTATTCAAACATACGAAAACAGCGCCTCTTGGCGCTGTTTTTACTTCAAAAAGCGTGCCCAACACCTTTACCGATAAGGTATTTCCCGCCATTTTTAGCGCTTTTTAGTCGCAGATATCGCATAGGTTAACGGCAAACGCTGCCCTTTTTGCTCAACAAAATAGCGCTGTCGCTGCTCAGAACCTTGCGGCAGTTCCACTTCGACCAATTCTTCAGTTAAGCCCTCGAAACAGTTATAGGGGCTAAAGGGGAATTCATCTAACGAGTTAATTTCTAGCCCTGCTTTGATCAGCGCGTTAATCACATCAGACAACGAGTGCGACCAACTCATAAAGGTATGGGTATCGTCATTAGCGTTCTCGGTATAGGTCACTTCATCTTCTATATCGGGCGCATCTTGATGAAAATAGCTATAGCCTTCAAACACTGCCTGCGCAGGGTGGAACTCCACCATATAAAACTGGCCACCAGCCACCAACTTGCTCGCTATTATTTGCGCCCACTTATCGAGATCCGGTAGCCATACAATCGCACCATATGAAGTAAAAACCAGATCAAACTGTTGGCTTATGCTTTCAGCCACACTATACACATCACTACAGATAAACTGCGCGTTTAGCTTAGTCTGCTCAGCAAGTGACTGCGCCTGAGTAATCGCGGCGGGCGATAGATCGACACCGGTAACATTGGCGCCCATACGTGCCCACGACAAGGTATCGAGGCCAAAGTGACATTGCAGATGCAGTAGATTTTTACCGTTAACCTCTAAGTTAGCCAGCTCTATCTCTTGCAGTGAACTCTTACCCGCAAGAAAACCTGCGACATCATAAAACGCTGAAGTAACGTGGGTCTGTACACGCCTATCCCAACCTTGCTGGTTAACTGATAAATAATCCATTTCTGTTTCCCTACATGATTTTATATTCTAGATTCTAGATTCTAGGCTCGTGTATTAGCAGGCCCTAGGTTCGAGTGCCACTTGCATTAATAACTGCTCACCTTGATATTGACTCCACAAGACGCCGTGAACTCGTCCATGAGGGCTTAACCGCAGCATCCATGCTGCAGATACTTGCTCCCTAAATACCAAACTGAACTTCATCAGAGTGCCGCCATTGACCCTATATTTAATGCAGCGGGTACAGTTCTAGGTTCTAGGTTCTAGGTTCTAGGTTCTAGGTTCTAGGTTCTAGGTTCTAGGTTCTAGGTTCTAGGTTCTAG
>NZ_JBRILW010000042.1:0-28094 GCF_052977125.1 Shewanella sp. 30m-14
TAAAAAGAGCTAACCGATACCGCTGCAAGTCCCATTCTATCTAGCGTTTACGACTATTTCTAATCTCAAGCGTTAGTACTAGTTGGCCTGCTGTGCCGTGTCAGTGGATGCGCATTATAGGGATATCTCGGAGTAGCGCAAGGGGCTTATTGATAAAAAGTACAATAAAAATGAAACAACTTAACTAAACGAGTATAAAGCCCGCACTTTGTCGATAATTCAGGCCAAACTAAGGTTAGTTTCGGATGTTAACCTCGAATACTAGTATCGAATTAGTATCGAATTAGTATCGAAGTTAGACCGATGTGTAGCAGCGATAACCAACTAAGAGGCCAGTTTTGCTAAGTTTCTCTAGCCACCATGATAGAGCATCTAATTTTGGTGATTCTTTTAGGAGCTACACGACCTCAGACATATGTTGGTATTAATTATATATTCAAGCTAGCATATTGCATTGTTACAGACTGTATTTAACTTAGTTCATTTTTACTAGGGATAGAAAATGATTAGAACAACAAAAGCGCTTCTTTCTATACTCACTCCTTCAACTTTGGCTATTGTACTTACGGGCACCTCCATTGCGCTTACTTTATCAGGTGCCAACGTGCAGGCCAGTGTCATTTACACTTGGGTCGATGATAATGGTGTCACCCATTATAGTCAGCAGCCACCTGAGCAAGCTCAATCACCGACTGAAACAGATAAGCTATATAGTGAAGACATTAAACCTAAACACATTGGTACGGTTGCGCCTTTAGTTAAAGTCGCACAAGGCAGTGGACCATCAGATATAGAGAGAAAAGCAGCCGCTATCAACCAAGCAGACCAAAAGCAAGCCAAGTTAATCTGTAAAAATGCTCAACACAGTCTTAATGTGCTAACAACTCATTCAAAGCTAAATAAAAAGAACAAAGAAACAGGTGATGTTATCGCGATGACCGAAGAGCAAAGGCTGGCTTCGATTACAGAGCAGCGTGAACGAGTTAAGCTTTTTTGTACAAAGTAGTACCGTTTAAACCAAAACAGACTCGATTGAGTCTGTTTTCAGTTTCAGTATCTACAGCTACTTTTTAGCTTGTAGATTATACATTGAGCGTGGAATCCCATCAGCACAAGCTTCTTGCCCTGCAGTCCAACCGTCATCAAATTGTTGTAAGCCATCCAATGCTTTGTCTTTCTTTATAGAGTCATAGAGCTCGGTCTGCTGGCGCTCAGTAACATAAGCATTTTTACAGCCTCGGTAATACCCATAATGATAAAGACTTTCATACGCTTTATTTCCTTCACCAATATAAGGCCCTGACACCGACTCTTTTTCATTAATCGAATTTGAAGAACAGCCAATCACACTTAACGAAATTAATGTAATAACGGCTAATTGTTTTTTCATAATGCTCAGCTCCGTGTCCATATCGAAAGACAAAAAATTCAAAATGCATGGTTCAACATTAACCCTGAGTATTATGTATTACTCAAATATTACCAATTCGGCTAAGTTAGATATTGAAAACAAATATGTTTAGCTCAAAAAACAGCCTTCACAGTTCAAATATACATTAACAATCACAACTTAACAGGGTTTGTTGAAAGTTTTTCAAACAAAAAAGGCTTCAACTTATGTTGAAGCCTTTTACGCTACCATTGATAGTACAGTCGCTAATACTAATCCGACTACTGCTTAAAGACTAATGCGTCGCCTTCGACTGAAACCTTAATATCCTTACCGGGCAATAGCTTTCCACTGAGGATTTGTTGTGCCAGTGGATTTTCCACTTCTTGCTGTAAGGCACGCTTAAGCGGTCTTGCACCGTAAACGGGATCAAATCCTGCTCTGGCAATCAAGGCCAAGGCTTCATCGGTCATCTCAAGCCCATAGTCTTTATCTGCTAGACGTTTTTTTAGACCTTCGATTTGAATCGATGCAATATGAGCAATATTTTGCTCATCTAATGGATGGAACACTACCGCTTCATCAATTCGATTCAAAAACTCTGGTCTAAAGTTTTGCATGACAACTTGCATAACATCAGATTTCATTTCGTCATAAGTTTGCGTACCGAAGCCCATCTGGATCAGATCAGAACCTAAGTTTGAGGTCATGATCACTACGGTATTTCTAAAATCTACCGTGCGCCCTTGTCCATCAGTCAAACGACCATCATCTAATACCTGTAATAAAATATTAAATACATCAGGGTGCGCTTTTTCGACCTCATCTAGCAAAATAACTGAGTATGGCTTGCGTCTGACGGCTTCTGTTAAGTAGCCACCCTCTTCATAACCCACATACCCAGGAGGTGCACCAACTAAACGCGACACTGAGTGCTTCTCCATAAACTCAGACATGTCGATTCGAACCAAAGCTGACTCAGTATCGAATAAAAACTTTGCTAATGACTTACATAGCTCTGTTTTACCCACACCGGTTGGACCTAAAAATAGGAATGAACCAATTGGACGATCGGGATCGGCAAGGCCGGCGCGGCTTCGACGAATCGCATTCGCGACTGAATTTACCGCTTCATTTTGGCCAATCACACGCTCATGTAGCGCATCTTCCATCTTAAGCAACTTATCCCGTTCACCTTCAAGCATCTTAGACACTGGAATACCGGTCGCCTTTGACAGCACTTCGGCGATCTCAACGTCTGTGACCTTATTACGTAGCAAGGTCATATCCTGCATTTCAGCTTGCGCCGCTAAGTCCAACTGCTTTTCGAGTTCTGGAATACGTCCGTACTGCAGCTCAGACATACGAGTTAAGTCACCCGCACGTCTTGCAACCTCTAAGTCCATTCGCGCTTGCTCAAGATCAGCCTTAATATGCTGAGTTCCTGCTAATGCCGCTTTTTCAGTACGCCAAATTTCATTTAACTCCGACGCTTTCGCTTCAACCTCTTTCAGCTCCGCACGTAGCACTTCTAGACGACGTAAACTCGCCTCATCAGCTTCTTTACTTAGTGCTTGCTCTTCAAGTTTTAACTGAATAGCACGACGTTCAAGCCTATCTAATGATTCGGGCTTAGAGTCAATCTGAATACGAATGCTTGATGCGGCCTCGTCAATCAGATCGATTGCTTTATCGGGTAGCTTACGATCTGAAATGTAACGGTGCGACATACTCGCCGCCGCAACAATTGCCGGATCGGTGATTTCGACATGATGATGCAATTCATAACGTTCTTTTAAACCACGCAAAATAGCGATGGTGTCTTCAACACTCGGCTCATCTACCAATACTTTTTGGAAACGGCGCTCAAGTGCGGCATCTTTTTCAATATATTGCCTGTACTCATCTAACGTCGTTGCACCAACACAATGTAAGTCACCACGAGCCAATGCAGGTTTGAGCATATTACCCGCATCCATCGCACCATCAGATTTACCAGCGCCAACCATAGTGTGCAGCTCATCAATAAAGAGGATCACTTGTCCTTCTTCTTGAGATAACTCATTAAGTACCGCTTTTAAACGTTCCTCAAATTCACCACGGTATTTAGCCCCCGCCACTAATGCGCCCATATCGAGTGATAATACACGCTTATTTTTGATGCCTTCAGGCACCTCATTATTAATGATCCGCTGAGCAAGCCCTTCAACAATCGCCGTTTTACCTACGCCCGGTTCACCAATAAGTACCGGGTTATTCTTACTACGACGTTGCAGCACCTGGATGGTACGACGAATTTCATCGTCACGCCCTATCACAGGATCTAATTTTCCCTGCTCGGCACGCTCTGTTAAATCAACAGTGAATTTCTTCAATGCTTGACGTTGATCTTCAGCGTTAGGATCATCGACATTTTGGCCATTACGGATCTGAGTGATTGTCGCTTCCATTAACTCTTTTGTCGCACCAGATTGTTTTAGGGCTTGCGCTAGCGCATCGTTGCCCTCTAGCGCAGCTAATACAAATAGCTCACTAGAGATAAACTTGTCTTTGCGTTTCTGCGCCAATTTATCGCAAAGGTTCAATAAACGAACTAATGCCTGCGATAACTGTACGTCGCCGCCAGTGCCTTCAACTTGTGGTCGTTGCTCTAAATCCTTACTCAATAAAGATCGCAGGGTACTCACCTGGATCCCTGCTTGCGTAAGTAGAGGGTGAATTGACCCTCCATCTTGATTTAGTAATGCCATCATCAAATGTGATGGTTCGATAAATTGATGATCTCGACCGAGTGCTAATGATTGAGCATCTGAGATCGCCATCTGGAATTTATTAGTCATACGATCGAGTCGCATAAATCCTCCGATAACTCATAAAAATTGGGTAAATAAAAGGCAATGAACATTGCGTTTCTGCTTCGAGACATTGAATTGGACGTACTAATACATTCCAATTCAATGGTACATATTCATTCGCACTAAAATTCACACAAGAAAAAAGGGGGTACTCCGCAATTGAGCAGAATATCTGTTACTTAAAAGATGGGGACTATTTAAACAAAATCAAGTTTGATTTAGCGATTAAGCCAAATAAATGATGCCATGCGGCCCGTAATGCCATCACGACGATAGGAGAAAAAGCTTTTTACATCAGAAACTGTGCAGCGTTGATCTTTAAAAATACGCCCAACACCTAAGAGTGAAAGCCTAAAGCTGGCTAACCCTTGAATATCTGCCATATATTTTTGCTCCCCTTGCGGGTTGATATGACAAGTAAAGAATTGACTCGATTGCGGATGCTTAGTTTCAAATTGTGCTTTAACTTCAGCGCCCACTTCAAAAGCTGTAGGCCCAATGGCAGGCCCTAAATAGGCAACCAGTTCATTAGGTTGATGATTAAATTTTTCGACAGTAGCTTCAATAATTCCATCACACAAACCGCGCCAGCCAGCATGAACAGCGGCGACTTCGGTGCCATTCTCATCACACAATAATATCGGTAAGCAATCGGCGGTCATCACAACACAAACTTGCTCGGTGTTATCGCTATAACTCGCATCGGCATGATGAACTTGGGTATTGTCAGCATCGACAACGTCAATACTGTGGGTTTGTTCTAGCCAGGCAGGCTTTGCGGGAAGATTTAGCTGCTCAACAATGAGCGATCTATTGGCCAGGACCTTGTTAGGATCATCACCAACATGCAGCCCTAGGTTCAGGCTGGCATAAGGTGGCAAACTAGCGCCACCTTCTTTAGTAGAAAAAGCCAGGCTCACCCCAGATGGGATAAACCAAGCTTGATTTTCTATTTTGCTTATCATGAATAAACTAAAGGATTTTCTTCAGTATCTTTACGTAACGCTCTGGTCAGCTTCACCATATCTTCTGGGATAGGTGCTTGCCAGCTCATGATTTCACAAGTAAATGGATGTGCTAGCTCAAGTCTAACTGCGTGCAGTGCTTGACGCTTAAAGCCCATGTAAGTCTCGAAAAAGTCTGGTGCAGCCCCTTTTGGTGGACGTGGACGACCCGCGTAAACAGGATCACCAACCAAAACATGACCAATATGTGCCATATGGACACGGATTTGGTGCGTACGGCCAGATTCCAAACGTAATCTTAGGCGAGTATGCGCTCTGAACTTTTCCGCCACGCGATAATGAGTCATCGCAGGCTTACCGTTATGAACAACTGCCATATGGGTACGCTTAGTCGGGTGACGATCGATTGGTTCATCGACAGTGCCGCCGGCAATAATCGTACCTGTCACAATCGCTTCATACTCACGCGTGATCTCACGGGCCTGCAGTGCAGAAACCAAGTGTGTTTGCGCTTCAACCGTTTTGGCCACCACCATCAAACCTGTGGTGTCTTTATCCAAACGATGCACAATACCTGCACGCGGCACTAATTCGATACCAGGGCAATGATGCAGCAGGGCATTCATTAAAGTACCATCTTGATTACCTGCGCCAGGATGAACCACTAAGCCAGCCTGCTTATTGATAACTAGAATATGGTCATCTTCATAGATGATATCTAAATCAATAGCTTCAGCTTTAGCTTTCGTTTCTTCTTCTAACGTGGCAGCAACCGTAACTTCCTGACCTTCTAGCACTTTAACTCTAGGCTTGTCAGAAACTTCGCCATCAATAAAGACTGAACCTGATAAAATCCATTCTTTGATACGTGTACGCGAGTAGTCAGGGAACAAATCAGCCAAAGTCTGGTCTAATCTTTGTCCGGTTTGTGTTGCTGTTATCTCGCTTTTTAGATTAATCTCTTGTGTCATATGAACCGTACCCACTTTTCTGGGTCCAAAAATGTTTACTATCTGTTACAATCGGATTGTTTCTATTTTATCGTGAAATGGAAAAATTCTTAACAATAACTTTAAAAGAATCGAATTCAAGTATGCATAAAATTGCCAAAAGTGTCGCTGTAGTCCTTATCACGCTTGCAGCTACGGCCTGTAGTAGTAAACAGGGCGAAGACCCTCAGATGACAAAAAGTTCACCGGAAATGCTTTATTCTCAAGCAAGAACCTCGATGGAACTAGGTAATTACAGCAAAGCTGTGCGTTCTCTAGAAGCCTTGGATTCGCGTTTTCCATTCGGTCCACACAAGACTCAAGTACAGCTTGACCTCATTTATGCTTATTACAAACTTGACGATCCAGCGTCAGGCATTGCGAATATCGATCGCTTTATTCGCTTAAACCCAACACATAAAGATATTGATTATGTTTACTACATGCGTGGCCTAGTCAATATGCAGTCTGATCGATACATGTTTCACGATATGCTAAATATCGACCGTTCTGACCGCGACCCTAAAGCCGCACAAGATGCATTTAAAGATTTCGATAGACTGATTAAGTCATATCCAAACAGTAAGTATGCAGCAGATGCACAAAAACGCATGCAGCATCTAAAAAATAGACTGGCACTTTACTCGATCAAGGTAGCTGAATACTACATAAAAATGAATGCATGGAGTGCAGCTGCAGTACGTGCACAGTCAGTTTTGGAGACTTATCCAGGTACTCCATCAGCTGAAAAAGCATTAGAAATCATGTCTACTGCCTATGGTGAACTTGGACAAGAAAAGCTTAAAGATCATGCACTCATGGTGATGAAGGCTAATTTCCCTAACAATAAGTTAGTCACTAACTAAACCAGTTGAACATGCATATTTGACGATAAATAAGACCTCTTTTTGAGGTCTTATTTTTTTGTTCAAAATTTGACTAGTACCGAAAAATAAAGCCCCGTAACGAAAATTTGTCATTTCAAGCAACTAGTGTTCAGCTTTTCTCAATAGCCAGCGCCGATAAAGTACCGGTAACATTAATACGTCAAAACCCCAGGCAAAGAGCACCACGAGACAAGACAGCAAGCTTAACTGAGAGATAGGCGTAAAGTCTGATAATAGGCCGATTGAAAAGCCGAGCGTAATGGTCAAGGTGGTAAAACTAATAACAGGCAAGACCTTAGATAAACTATCCCATATAGAAACAGTGGTGATCTCTCCCCTATCAGGCAGCTTTAGCATCAAATGTAAGGTGTCATCAACGATGATCCCAAGCATCATTCCTAATACCAATGCGGTACCTAAACTGATAAAACCACCATTCATTTGCCATAGGGCAAATACCCACAACAAAGGTAAAAAGTTAAGCAGTAAGCCCATAAAACCAAAAATTAACGATCGCTTTAATACACTCAATAATATCGCCAAGCCAATTAAAGCGACAGCAAAAGAGACAAGCATACTATTGGCATTATCGACACTAAGATGAGCAAACAACAAATTACTCCCAAGTGGTGGACTGACACCAACACCGATTGCATTTTCGGCTAACCAGGTATCGACCCGTTGCTCAAAAGCAATAAGCTCCATGGCTGTCATAGGTTGTAAATATAGCGTCATTAAGCTCGATTGTTTATCAACCGACAACTCACTTGCCAAGCCCAGTTGTGCCACGCTATTTCTGGCCAAGATCTGCTTAAACTGACTCTGCCCAAGCCCAGCACTTTTTATCCAGTCACCGATATGCTGCACCTTAATCACTTGTGGCTGCAGTTTTAAAAAACGGCTGAATTTATAGATAAAGCTGATCTCAGTCTTATTTATCTGTTTTCGCTCTACGCCACTGACAACATAATGCTGCAGATTTATCCCCGAAAAGTATTGCGCCATTTTCTGACTTGAAACAATAAAAGGGGTGCTTGGCTCAAAGTATCTTAAGGGATCATCATTTAAGCTCAGCTTCGATACGCTAACAAGAGCCATTGCACTCAAAATGACGATACCGAGCATCACCGCTAGCGGCTGTTTAGTGTTGAGCTTCGCTAACACCAGCACCTTATTGAAATTAAGCAGTTTGCTTTTGGGTGCGCCCGCATATTTAGCGAAAAAAATCAGACTTGTTAGACTGAGAATATAATTACACAGCACAGCAAACCCAACCAGTAAGCCAAAACTTTGGATTGGCGGTGATGGGCTCAGTAGTAATAAGCTAAAGCCAAAGATGGTCGTCATGCTAGAGTAAAACAGTGGCGCTTGATTAACCTCAACCGTATAACGTAAAGCCTGCTGATTTGTTTTTCCTAGTCTCATCTGGGTTTGCCAACCAAAGTACAAATGAGATGCATAAGCTAAAGCGAGTGTCACTATAATCACTGGCACAAAAGCGGTAATCGCCGCAAGCGTCAGTTTTAACCAAGCCGCTAACCCCACGGTTAATATTAATGTGACCCCAGTATTAACAATAAGCGCAAAAATCCACGACTTTTGCTGTATAAACAGCACCGCCATCAACAAGATAATGCCTAACAAGGCTGGGGCAAACCAGCTCAAATCATGACTTAATACTTGAGCATATTGCCAGTTAAGTGCGTGAGTACCATTAAGATAAAAGTTAACCCCTAAGGGTTGCCAATAATGGCGACTATCGTTAGTGACTCTTTGCAGTACATCGTCTAACCACAAACTCTGTGTAGTGAACTCAGGCGCTCTGAGACTAGTTAATTGCAACTTTAACAGTAGCGCGTGACCATCAGTAGACAGCACAGAGGACAGCCGAGGGTGAGCTTTATAAGCTAAAATTTTATCCTGTTTGGCTGTGCCATCAATAAACTGGTTATAGCCTTGGATACTGGCGATATCTTGGTTGGCATCAAGCTTATCCAGAAACAAAGCTAATTGCGCCTGTGGCTTTTTATCTCGCCAATCTTGCGGCGTTTCTAACAACAGCCAAAGTTGATCATGACGTTCAAATTTAGCCATCATGTTATTGAATGCCACAAATCGCGGATCTGACGGCGCGAAGTAGTCATTAAAATCCACATCGAGATTGAGGCGATTAGCCCCCAACACAGAAAGAAGCAATAAAACCGCCATCGCGATAAACATGACGATTGGATGTCGCTGAATATTCCAGATGATCTGCGTTTGATAACCCAATCAAACTCTCCCTCTATATAGCTGTAAGTCGTGTGCATCTCAAAAGCGTCACTTCCTTGTATGCTCACTCAAAGCAGCAAAGCTATTTTCATCAAACTTATTAAGCAATTTAAGCAATAAACCATTCATTTACGATTATTGCTTACTTCTAAAGCTAAGTGCCGAATTATTCAACGGGCAAGCAATAAAAATCACTTATTTTCAAAAATGGGTTGACTAAAAACGGTAAAAGCCTTTTAATAGCGCCCGTTGCCCGAATAGCTCAGTCGGTAGAGCAGAGGATTGAAAATCCTCGTGTCCCTGGTTCGATTCCGGGTTCGGGCACCAATATTTAGTTTAGGTGTTGCAACAACAATAGCTAGACCAGCGACAAGGCATATTAAGACCTATTATCGCTACATTAAAACCTCGCATAGCGAGGTTTTTTTTATGCCTAAAATTCAAGACCGATGAAAGTAAACGCCTAGTAATTAGAGTAGTTACTAGAGGCTTACTATCATCATGTTCAAGCCATAGCCTTATACCTTGAACTTACTCACCGCATCTCGTAGATACGCGGCACGCTCACGCACCTCATCCGTCGCACTCGCGTTTTGCGTTGCCACCTCTGCCGTTTCCTGAGCGATATCGCGGATCACCACCACATTTTGATTAACCTCTGCAGCCACCATGCTTTGCTCTTCAATTGCCGCCGCAATTTGTGTGCTCATATCCATGATATTGGTTACGTCGCTGTTGATTTGCTGTAATAAACTACCAGCTGAGGCCGCTTGTTCAGCGCTTGCATTGCCCTGCTCACAACTCGCGTGCATCAAGCTCACAATAGAGTGAGTGCGGGACTGCAAGGTTTGTATGATCGCGGCGATCTCTTCTGTTGATTCTTGTGTACGCATCGCAAGACTGCGCACTTCATCGGCAACCACGGCAAAGCCACGTCCTTGTTCACCGGCTCTTGCAGCTTCAATCGCGGCGTTTAATGCTAGTAAATTGGTTTGATCGGCAATGCCGCGAATGACATCAAGTACGCTACCGATAGTTGCGCTGTCTTTTTCAAGATCTGTCACCACATCAGTCGACTCGTTGATCTGCTGCGCCAATAACTCTATCTTTTCGATTGTGTGTTGCACACCAACCTGCCCTGTTTGAGCATTGTCGTGAGTCATACTGGCTTTATTAGCAGCAAGTTCAGTGTTTTTAGCAATCTCATCAATGGTGGCTCCCATCTCAGTAATCGCCGTTGCGACCATATCGGTTTCATTCAGTTGGTTCTCAGCACCTTGTGAAGCGCGCGCCACATTGCTTGCTAAATCTTGGCAAGAGTCATTCATAGTATCAACAGACTGAGTCACTTGATGGATAAGCTGCTGGAAGCTTTCTACCATACTGTTAAAGTGCCTAGCGATTTGACCAAGCTCATCGTCACTGCTCGCATCGCAGCGCATAGATAAGTCTTTATTTTCTTCGATATAAGTGATCACCTCAGTAATGCGCTTAACTGGCTCAATAATACTGCGAATAATCATCAAGGTCGCAAATGCCAGAGCCACAGCAATCAGCACCGCAATTGAAAGTCCGACAATAAATGCCGAGCTTTTTTTATCGCTAATCACATCCATCGCCAAAGATTCGAGCTGATTGAGCGCCCTATCGGTATTGGCGACAGCTTGGCGCAATTGTCCACGCTCACCTTCAGAAATGGTCAGACCGAGTTGCTGCTCTTTTTGCACTAACGTATTGAAGTCTGTGCTATATTGTTGGATATAGCGGGCTATCTTTTGCTTCGCTTGCTCATCAAGCTGGGCTAAGCTCAGAGTATTGAGGAATTGCTGCAGGTTATCATCAAATTTACCCACATAACTTTCGCTACGCCTTAGCATAAAATCTTTCTCGGCTCGCCTAAGTTGCAGCATCTGCACCATCAGTTCAGGCTCATTATATTGCTCAACTAAACCTTCAACCTGATGCACAGCGCCTCGCAATGTGCCGTATAAACCTGTTTTTGGCGTTAAGCCTATCTGCTTATTGAGACTCACAACATTGCTAAAGGCAGATTCATAACGGGCAAGTTCTTGGCTAAAAAGGGTTAAACTTGCAGCGGGTATAGCGTATTTTTCAAATACACTAGTCAACTTAACCACTGTTGCTTGAGCATCACGATTATCAGATTTATGCTGATCAACGTACTTAAGATCCTTTCTTGCTAGAAAATCCTTTTCATCTTTGCGTAGTGTTAACATCTCATTTTTAAGCCCCGAAATATCCTGCGAAGCTTGTGCTAATTCCGTTTGCACTTGGCTAAAATAAACTTGAAGGCCAAACATGGCCGCTAATGCAGTGATAGACACGCCTGCACTTAACATTAATTTATATCGAATTAGCATGTTACATCTCTTTTTTATTAGCTTAAGTCCCTTAGAAAACATCAAATAGCAGTTACCTAAGGCTGTCTTTTATTTTATCGGCTGATTAGGTAGGACATTTAGCTACAAAAACACCTAAAAACAGCAAATAATATCCAACAATATAATTATTAAGTTGAAATATAATTCAGCTCATAAAAGTTCATTGACTCAGGCAAAGCCTACAAATAGTATAAAATATACTTAAATGGAGATTTTCATGTTAGTCATCAATGCAGAGTCAGTTCATCAATCCCTTAATTTCCCAGATTTAATCAATGCCCTAGATGAGACATTTTCTCGCCCAGCAGGTATGCCGCAACGTCAAGTTTTCAGCTTAGATGAGTCAGCCAGCCATAGTGACGCTTTTGCAGTCTTACCTTCATGGAATGACAAAGCTATCGCTGTAAAAGCGTTTACTTACTTTCCTGGTAACCCACAAAAAGACCCTAAACTGGCTAGTCTCTACTCTAAAATATTGGTCTTTAGTCGAGAGACTGGTGAGCCTCAAGCATTAGTAGACGGCACTAGCGTCACCTATTGGCGCACCGCTGCAATCTCTGCACTAGGTAGCCGATACCTGTCTCGTGAAGACTCCAGCAAACTACTGGTTTGCGGTACAGGTAATTTAGCCTCTTTTATGGCACTGGCTCATGCCAGCGTGCGCCCGATCACTCAAATTACCATTTGGGGGCGCAGCGAAGAAAAGGCTCGCAAAACGGTTGAGCTTATCCGCAACAAACGCCAAGATATTGAAGTCATTCTATGCTCTAACTTAGAGAAAAGTGTACGCGAGGCCGATGTCATTAGCTGTGCTACCGGCAGTCCAGCACCACTGTTTAACGGTGATTGGGTTCAATCTGGCACACACACTGACTTTGTCGGTAACCACAACCACGATAGACGCGAATGTGATACCCAATTAATCACTAAATCGTCGGTGTTTGTTGATTCCAAAATCAATGTATTTGCTGAGGCTGGAGAGTTACAGATCCCAGTGGCAGAAGGTGTGTTTTCCCTTGACGATGTAAAAGGCGAATTAGGTCAGCTTTGCACAGCAGAAGTTAAAGGCCGTACTAGCAATGAAGAAATCACGGTGTTTAAGACCGTAGGTACTGCACTGGCAGATCTTGTTGGCGCACAGCTCGTTTTCTCAAAACTAAGCTAGGCTAGCACTCTAAAATCAAAGCTCGCAGTCCCAAGTGCTAAGTTAGCATTCTCAAATCTAAGTTAGCCTTCAAAAAAGCTGAGCTCGCGTCACAATGTCGGTTTATCTGTTTATCTATATTGAGAGAAGCATACTTGGCTTCTCTTTTTTTGCTAAATCCAGCCGCTATATCCATAAAAATAGCTAGCCTCAAGCCATAACAAACAAGATTTATCTTTGCATCTCGACCAGCAAAAAATAATTTCTATTGCATTTAAACCTTTTTATCTGTTGGCTATGTCTTATTAGTAACGTAAGCGCACAAGGAAAGTTGAGTGACGGTACAAATACAGGTCATGGCGTCAAGGCCGCTTCTAGAATCTGAACTTATAGATAAAGCAAAGTTAGGTGATAAGTCCGCTTTTAAGCAGCTCTATCAACTGCACCACCAGCGAGTATACGCACTTTGCTTAAGGATCACGGGTCAAGTGTCGTTAGCAGAGGAAGCCACCCAGGATTGTTTCGTCAAACTATGGCAGAAGCTGCCTCAGTTTCGCGGTGAAAGTCAGTTTACAACTTGGCTGCACACGCTCAGCGTCAATCAGGCTCTATCTAGCCTTAAGAAACATCGCTCATTTTGGTCGCGATTTGTCAGTAGTGACACCGATGTGCAGAGCATCAGTGATGAATATGAAGACCTAGATAAACTATTACTCAAATTGCCAGAGCGAGCGCGGATCGTTTTTGTATTACATGCCTTAGAAGGCTATAAGCACGAAGAAGTTGGCCAACTAATGGGCATTGCAGCAGGTACAAGCAAGGCGCAATACCACAGGGCTCGACATTTACTTGAATTGCTTATAGACCCAAACCCGCTAGAGAAAGGAGGCCGCAATGAATAACGTTAAAACAACACTCACACAATTAGTCAAACTGGCTCCTCAAGAACTCGCCCCTCAAAGAGACCTTTGGAGCGATATTGAAAAGCAACTCGATAAACCCGATTTTCAGCAGGCTCAGCCTCACATTAAGCAAAGCGAGCAATGGCAACGCCTCGCGATTGCCTGCATAGTGCTACTCACAGGCCTGTTGGGGATGAATGTTTGGCAGCAAAATAGCCTGCCCTCGCCAAGTGATTCACCATTGCAGCTTACCTTAGCCGAGATCCAGATGCAGCATCAGCTTCAAGTGCAGCAGCTTAGTCAGCAACCGCACCTAGTTAACTGGCAAGGAACCGAGCTAGGCGTCCCCCTAGATAAAGGCATAGAGCAGCTCAGAAAGGCAGCCGAACAGATCTACCAAACACTACAAAAATCCCCTAATGATAAGGAACTGTGGCAGCTATGGCTGTGGACTCAACACAAAGAGATTGAGCTATTACAGCAAGGTCAAACGCTACCCGTTAACCCATTACCTCAAGGAGCATTAATATGAAACCAACACTCATCACTACGCTAATGGCTAGCGCTGTTTTATTTACGAATATGACTATCGCAGGAGAAGCTATTGAACAGCAACAAGCTGTTCAAGCAAATCCTGCTGTAAAAGTGAAAGTACAGCGTGGTAGCGTCACATTTAAGTCTTGGGATAAAAATGAAATCTCAATAAAAGGCACTTTAGACGAACTCAGTGAAGGCTTCATATTCTCAATCAAAGGTAATAGTGTCACGATCGAAGATAAGATGCCGCGCCAATATAATGGTAAGAATAAAGACGGCTCTGATTTAGTTATCACACTACCAAAGCAACTTGTGCTTGAGGCCGAAAGCGTCTCGGCGAACTACACGCTAAATGCCTTAGTTGGCAAGCTTGAGGTAAGCTCTGTCAGCGGCAATATCAAGGCTAACGACTTACATGAAAAAAGTCTGCTACAAACCATATCCGGCGATATTTTTACACGTAATTTAACGGGGGAGACTCAGCTTAAAACCGTATCAGGAGATATCAAAGATAGCCAAAGTAGTGGCTCACTAGACTATCAACTCGTCAGTGGTGAGCTCAGCGCAGACACCAAGGCCAGCAAGGTTTCAGTAGAAACGGTCTCAGGTGATGCCACTTTAGCCCTGGGTAATATCGACTCATTGAATGTCAAAACCGTTAGCGGCGATGTAGACTTATCGCTGACAGCGTTAACCCGTCGAGCTAAACTTGGCAGCGTCAGTGGTGATATGAGTATTACACTCCTAGATACCACCAATATCAGTTTCGATATCAACGGCGGCCCCGGCGGCAAGATCAGCAACAAATTAACTGACGACAAGATCACTAAAGAAAAGTATTCGCCGCAATCCTACCTAAAATTCCAAACGGGTGATGGCCGTGCAGATCTCGGAGTGTCGACGATTAGTGGCAAAATTGAATTACTGAAGTAATAGCGGTAAGCCCCACCATTGATACAGCCTCTTGCTTCTTATAGGCTGGCAAAATACAGGCTGTAAAGCGTCATGACTTACAGCCTATATTTTTAGCGATAATTAATGCACTTCAAGAGCTTAACGCCCTAGCTTCCAGCGGTTCCTATAAATGAAATAAATTCCTTTGCAGCTGGAGTTAACCCGCGAGATTTTAAATACACAGCACCATAATCCACACTGATGTAAGGCATGTCTTTCACGTTTAATAACACCAAACGTCTAGCACTTAACTCTTCGTCAATAATCACTTTTGGTAATAAACTAATCATGTCGCTGTTATATAGCAATTGCCTTATTGAGTGGAAAAGCTCGAACCTTACTAAGCCAGAAAATGCATGTCGACTGCTATCAAATAGGTCGCCAAACAAACTTTCAAGCTCGTGAGTTGTTGCTCTAGGCAACGCGATAGGAAAGTCTTTTAATCTGGGAGTATATAAATTTTGCTCTCTCACCAGTGGATGCTCGGGCCGACAGCAAAAGACCCCCACAGAGCTACAATAATTAATAATGTTTAAGTCTTCTCGCTTATCGAAACCAGTGACTTTCGTTTCAGCAACAAACAAATCCAGCTCCCCCCTTGAGAGTAAGTCATTAAGTTCACTCACATCTCGGGTACGCAGCTCGACACTTATCGATGGTGAGAACCTTGAGAACTCGCTGAGGATCTCACTCAATATATTACTTGAAGCAAGAGTCCCACCACCAACAACCAATTTACCTGTTGATTTACCACTATTAATTTTTATATCAGACTCGAGCAGATGGACGCCATTTAAAATCTTATCGCTATGCTTTAGCACCAAGTCCCCATGAAAGGTCAACTTTACATGCCTTGAGTCTCGAGTAAACAGCTGCACCCCAAGGTTCTGCTCCATCTTCTGGATACTGCGTGTCAATGATGGCTGAGTTATGGCTAGCTTATCAGCTGCAACACTGAAGCTCTTGCATTCAGCCAACGCCACAAAATGTTTTATATGCCGCAGCTCCATAAACCTCATCCAATTAATAATGGTCAATCCAAAATAAGTTCAAGCCGAAGTCACACTTCAGCCTACAAACTGATACTACCAGTTGAAGGTTAACCCTTGATTAACCTGTCCGGCCTCTGCTTCAGCTCCTACAAACTATGCCAGATAAAGGCCCGACACAAGTTCGCTATAGCGGCAATGTAACAACTTGTATCAATTGTATCCCTGTTAATATTTCCGGTTCATCTTGCTATTAATTATAGGGTTTCTAAATGAAATTAGATCCGTTCAATTCAATTACCCTCGTACTTCAACACGATAAAACCACATACACAGTCCGTTTTTAATCATAAAAAAACTTGCATACCCATCAGCTATAACAGCATTCACTCTGACTATTGGCCACCAAAGAAACAAACAGTTAACAATCTAGTTGCACAAATACAACCAGAAGGCAGAACAATGAAACTAAAAAAAATAAGTCTGATGACTATCGCGGCAATCTACGCCGCTAGTGCAGGCACAGTGGCCGCTTCTGGCACTGATAACAATATACGTAGTATCGAAATCACAGATGCCATCCTTAAATACAATGAAGAGCTCCGAAGTGGTAACAGTAGAGCCGGCAATAGCGTAAACCGTCCCGCGAGTAACGCACAAAATATTCACCGTGCAATCGCTACAAACCAAAACAGCAAAGTACCGTTTAAACACCAAGCAGGTTTACAAGGGGAACAAACTTATATCGTAGAGTTAAGCGACAAACCCGTTTCTCTCTACCGTGGTGGCGTTGCGCAATTTGAGGCAACATCCCCGACGGTTAACACCATCCCTAGTATGTTAAGCCCTCGTGGCCACAACAAACTCGATACTAAAAGCAGTTCAGTTAAGCAATACAGCCAATACCTAACTGATAAACAAGATCAAGCGCTTAACCAAATATCCGCAAGGGTTGGGGCCAATCTTGATATAAAAAATCGATACACATTGGCGTTTAATGGTATGGCGCTACGCATGACTCAAGAGCAAGCTGCAAACGTTGCCAGCCTTCCAGGTATTCGTAATGTTAGCCTTGAGAAAATGTATGAGTTACACACTGATAATGGTCCAGGACACATAGGTGCCGACGGCATCTGGACTGGAAGTGCAGCTGATGATAAATACAAAGGTGAAGGCATTGTCGTTGGGGTACTTGATACCGGTATCAATTCAGATCACGCCTCTTTTGCGGCAGTTGCAGGCGATGGTTATACCCATACAATGCCAGATCGCTATAGCAGTTACCTAGGTGACTGTGAAAAAGTTGAATTTGCCAGCATGTGTAACGATAAGCTTATCGGTATTCGCTCCTATGAGAGCATCACCGACAGTTATATGGATGCCGCTTTCCAGCCAGAGCAACCCTCTTGGAACATTACCGACCCTAAGCGCCCTCAAAACGGTGAGGATTATAATGGTCATGGTTCACACACGGCTTCAACTGCGGCGGGAAATGAGCTGTTTAATGTAGAGCATGTGGTCGCTATTACGGGCGAAGTTGGTGATGGCATACCAACTGGCCTTAAATTTGACAAAGTGTCTGGTGTTGCACCACGCGCCAACATCATTATGTATCAAGTCTGTTTCCCTAGTGACGGCAGCTATGGTGACGGTTATGGTGGTTGTCCTGGCTCTGCGCTGTTAGCAGGTATTGAAGATGCCGTTGCTGATGGCGTAGATGTTATCAACTACTCAATTGGTAGCCCTTTTGGTACTTTCCCTTGGGATGACCCTATGGAGATGGGTTTCTTGGCTGCACGTGAAGCTGGGATCTCGGTTGCTGCTTCTGCCGGTAACTCTTATGCACCGCAACATGCCAGTCAAGCACGCGGCGCCATCGACCACTTCTCACCTTGGATCACCTCTGTAGCAGCAACGACTCATGGCCGCGAAATAGCGGTTGAAGGTAAAACGCTAACTGCATCAACTGGGGGAGAAAAGCCGCTTGATGAACTTGTCGGTGGCGGGCTAACTGGCGCTTACACAGGCCCCGTTGTTGAAGCCAAAGCTTACGGCAGTGAATATGAAAAGTGTAACGACCCCTTCCCTGCAGACTTCTTCTCGGTAGATCCTGATGGAAATCCATTTGCTACCGCGCCAATTGTTGTGTGTAAGCGTGGTGATATTGCCCGCGTAACCAAAGCGACTAACGTTGAGGCCGGTGGCGCAGGTGGCTTTATCCTGTGGAACTCGGGTTACTCAGAAACCACTGCCAATGATCCTTACTCTATCCCAGGTATTCATATTGATTACAACGCTTACTATGGTGACTACAAAAACGGTTACTTTGGTCTAGAAGATTGGCTTAAAGGTGGTGACAATCACAGCATAACCATCACGGCCTCTGAAGTGGTGGCCAATGAACGAGTTGCTGATTACGTTGCAGATTTCTCATCGCGTGGTCCCAATCTTGAAGCGCCCGATGTGATGTCACCAAACTTAGCTGCGCCAGGTGTTGACGTGTTTGCAGCTTGGGCCGATGAGATGCCATTTAGCACGCAAGGTATGCCAGCGGATTACGCAGCAATTAGCGGTACATCGATGGCAGCACCTCACGTAGCAGGCGCTATGGCACTACTGACTCAGGCGCATCCTGATTGGACGCCAGCGCAGATTCAATCGGCATTGATGACCACAGCGTCATTAGATAATGCCACTCGCTCGCGCGATGGCTCGCCCTATGACCCCGTCCCAGCGGGATACAGTGATGCAGGTAGTGGCGTGATCAACGTATCACGTGCTAATAATGCGGGTTTATTGCTCAATGAAACAGCTGAAAATTACCGCGCAGCTAACCCCAATAATGGCGGTAACATTCACACCTTGAACCTGCCTTACTTCTATCAAGATAACTGTGCCAGTACATGTAGTTGGATGCGCACAGTAACAGCGACAGAAGAAGGGACTTGGACCGTTGATGCGACAGCTGAAACTATGGATGGTGCACCTATGCTAGAGCTAGAGGTGTCGCCAAAGACCTTTACTCTTAAAGCGGGTGAGTCTCAAGCCATTAGCTTAAAAGCAAAAGTGTTAGAGGTCGAAGCGATTGGCGCCGACTCGTCAGGACTGCAGCTAACAGGTTCAGTCAAACTGACTCCAGCAAATAGCAGCACACCAATGCAGCACCTACCTGTAGGTGTTCGTTATAGTGGCGACAACTTACCAGCTGAAGTGTCCGGGATTATTCACCGCGAGCAAGGGCATACTTTAACGCCAATGCTTAACACTGAAGAGATCCAGTCGCTAAACTCAAAAGTATTTGGTTTAACCAAAGGGGAAACATTTACCTATGCACTCCCTCGCGCAGATGCAAGAACTTACTCGACTGGCTTAACGCTTGCTGAGATAGAAGCCGATGGCGGCGCCAAAGTTCATTTCTTCGATGTACCAGCCGGTACGCAGCGAATTGTGTGGGAAGTCCTGTCGGCACCAAAACACGCTTATACCTCTATCGATCTGGGTATGGATATCAATGAAGATGGTGACATTCAATGGTTAGATGAAGCTATCTGTTACTCATTTACCGATAACGGCGACTTCTGTGCCATTAACAACCCGACCCCGGGTCGTTACTGGGCAATTGCTGCCAACTGGAAGTATGACTATGAAGACCCTAAAAACCTTGCTGACGAATTTGTTCTCAGTCTAGGTATTGTTGGCGGTTCCGATGATGCCAATATGACGGTTGAAGGCCCTGCGACGACCGATGGTCTGACTCCTTATCAATTAAAACTTAACTACAACCTGCCAGGCGCTACCGACGGTGACACTTACTACGGTGTTGTTGCGCTAGGCAGTGATGACTACAACCCAACTAACTTGGGGGATTTTGCTGTTAAATTACAACATAAGGGGATAGACACTGAAATTACTGCATCGCAAACGGCGGCTAAGGTTGGTGATATAGTTGATTTCATCGTTGATTTAGCACCTAACTTACTCGGGGCAGAGCGTGCGTTCACATTAAATGCAGCACTGTCTGAAGGGATGCAGTTAATCGAAGACTCTATCGTTGTTGGCGGCGTAGGTGACTATCATGAAGGCCTGACAGTGAGCGGCAATACGATTAGCATCAACGCTGCACAGGCATCGTCTAGCGATATGCAGCGTCACTATGTGTTTACTACCAACTTAGATGACGCGACCTGTAAGGTGCCTTACGGTGACGATGAAACCTTCTATGACCTACCTTTGCAAGGCTATCAAGATTTAGGTATTTCAGGTCTATCTAACCAGATGCTATACATACCGATGGAAGAGAATGGGTTACCTCATATACCTCTGTATGCCAATCCTCAGGAGTTCACACAAAATGTACTTGGGATCTCGCCATTTGGTTATATTCAACTCGATGCTAACCCAGAGTTTTGGAACTATAACCAGCCATTCAATGAGAACTTTCAAACCTTCCCAGACACGGTAATCGCACCACTATGGCGCGGTGATGTGAAGATGCCGCAAGGCTCGATTGATTGGGCAACATTCCGCTACACCAACGTGGTATATGGTGTGGTAACCAATGATCACTATATCTTCCAGTGGGATGGCGGTGAAGAGTGGAACAGCTTCTTGGTCGGTAACACCAACCCAGATCCTGGTGCTAAGTTTAACATTCAAACTATTATTGCTAACTCAATAAGCTTTGACCCAGAAACACCAGAGATGATCTTTGCTTATCAAACTTTAAAATCAGCAAATGCTCACTTAGGTTCAATTGGTCTGCATGGATTCTGGGGCGAGCGTACGCCATTTGGCCCACTCTCCGGCTACTTGAATGACGGCTTTGCTTATAACGACGTTGATGAAAAAGTCAGTGAAGGTACAGTGGTTTGCGCCGATTATCGGGGGCCAGAGCAAACAGCACTTTCGCTTAAGTTCTCAGCCCGTGTATCAGCCTCCGCGATAGGCAGTGACAACACAGTGTCAGTTCAGACTCAATATGCTGATTCAGAGTTAGTGTCTGTTACTCATACCGTGCTAGCACCAAGTAATATCAGTGTTGCTGCAATGCCAGATATGGAGATGGAAGAAAATAGCACCCTTGAAGGCTTAAGCGTTATGTATAACGACGTAAAAGGTACGGTCAATGGTTTGATGGTCAGCGGTGAGAATATTACAGCGACTATCACTGGTGAAACATTTGCCATTACACCTGATGCTAACTGGCACGGCACCACAGAAGTTACCGTTACCGTGCATGATATGGCATATCCCTCAGATCAAGCATCTACCCGCTTTATGCTAACGGTGCACTCTGATGGTATAGAGCCAACCCCACCAGCAGAAGAAACTCCGGATGAACAACCGGAGTCAGATTCTAGTGGGGGTAGCCTGGGCTTCCTAGCGCTTACGCTACTTGGATTGTTAGCTGGCAGCCGTAAAAAACGTCACTAGCTAACTTAATTAAAGAACCGTAACGCTAAGTTAGAACGTTACTTTTCTTCATCACTTGTCTTTGGCCCCTGATTATAAGGGGCCTTTTTTATCCCATCTTAAAGTGAGTTAAGAGTTAGATAACATCAACTGTAAGAAACGTTTAGCCGCTACACTAGCCTGACTGCGCAACATCACCACACTAAAGCAGACATCCAACTTCGGCATATCGACAGGCTTAAAGATATGTAGCTCATTCCTCATCGTTTCATCCAATAAGGCTACCTGAGGAGTAAGGGCTAACATCTGCGAATGCTGCATCGCCGCTTTAATCGGCGAAAAAGCGTCATAATGCAAAAGCCCTGCAAAGTCACTGCGATATTGAAACAAGAGATCACCGAACATATCAACGACACCAGCAGGTAAGTTTCTTGGAATGGCGATCGGGAATTGACGAATATCATTTAAACTCAAAATGTCACGTTTAGAAAGGGGATGATCTTTTCTGGCACAAAACACCGCATTATAAGTGGGCAAGTTAAAGCTTTGTACTAACGCCTCATGACCTATCTCCTCCCCCCTCACATCGGTAACCAATAGAGATAATTTTCCCTGTAGCAATTTGACCAAATTATTCTGCCACGTGCCCTCTTCTAACTCTATATGCACATCAGGATGGCGATCGATAAAGCGCCCGATTGCAGGCCCAAGGATAGTATTAGCTGGAACCGGGCTAGTCCCAATTGCAAGATGTCCGCTGCTTTTACCCTGTAGGTATTGTAATTCCTTGCGTAGCGTGTCGACCCCTTGAATAATATTTTCACTATGATTGAGCACCAACTCACCCGATGCCGTCAACGACATCGCTTGATGACCACGGTTCAAAAGCTCTGTCCCTAGTAACCCCTCTAAACGCTGAATACTTCGGCTCAATGAAGGCTGTGCCAAGTTTAATCTCTGCGCCGCCTTCTGATAATTTCCTTCTCTAGCCAGTACAGTAAAATTTCTCAAATGTCTAAATTCAATCATGACTCATCCGAAGTCAGCAAATTTAACAGAAACACAACATACAACTGTTAAATATTTTGAACAAGAAGCTCACTGTTACAACTTGTATCCATCCGCATGCAATACACACAATCCACAACAAAAGTTAACCAGCTGTTATTAAAGGGTAAAGATGAATACCCAACCTATTTACATACAAAATGCGTATCGCTTTATACGCATAACGCATTAGCCCGCAACACTATTCTGCAGTTAAAAACGCACAGCGACATTAACAATTTCGCAACAACGAATAACAAGGAATGGACCATGAAACTCAAGAAAATTAGCGTAGTCACAATGGCTGCGTTATACGCTACTGGGTTAGGGACGTTAGTCGCGGACCCTTTATCCATAGACACCACTAATGGTGGTAATAGCGAGCTTATCGGAATAAAACTCACACCAGAGCAAATCGAACAATATAAAAACAAGCCAAAACATCCTGGTGTTAATCAAGGTAACCGCCCTGGGCAAGTTGGCATGAACGTACATCGTGCGGCTAAAGGCAGCAGCCATAAGGCGCCTTTCGTATGGGAAGACGAGATTGAAGGGGAGCACACCTACATCATCCAGTTGATGGATGCACCGATTGCATTGTATCAAGGTGAGCGACCTGAGTTCGCCGCGACCTCTCCTCGTAGCCAACAACCATCGATGCGCAGCAGTGAGCGCTTCGGTACACTCGATGTTAAAAGCCCGGCAGTAAAAAGCTACCGTAGCTACCTAACTGAAACCCAAGACTTAACAGCAAGTAAAATCAGAATGGTCGCACCGCGCGCCGAGATTAAGCGACGCTTTAATATTGCTTTAAACGGTATGACGATGACCTTAAGCCAGCAAGAAGCGGCTAAAGTGGCAGACTTGCCAGGCGTTAAAGTCGTGAGTCGTGCTAAAGAATATAAGCTATTTACTGATGTAGGCCCTAAGCACATTGGTGCTGATATGGTTTGGCAAGGCAGTGGTGTCCCCGATGGCGTAGAGATGCGCGGTGAAGGCATCGTTGCCGGTATTATCGATACGGGTATTAACTCGGATCACCCATCATTTGCTGCAGTAGCAGGCGATGGTTATGTACATACAAACCCACTGGGCAAAGGCGAGTTTGTCGGTGACTGTGTTGAATATCCAAACATGTGTAACAGCAAACTAATTGGTGTACGCTCATACGATATCATTACCGATACCTTTAAAGATCCAGTATTCCAGCCAGATATCCCAGAGTGGGAAGCTGACTATAAACGTGCCCCCAATGGTGAAGATTACAACGGTCACGGCTCACACACAGCCGGTACCGTAGCGGGTAACGTACTGCACGATGTAGCCTACCAGTTAGCAGGAATGACTGAGAAATCAGATGGATTTGATACCCCATTAGTCTTCCCTGAAATTTCAGGTGTAGCCCCTCGAGCCAACATTATTGCTTACCAAGTATGTTACCCAGGTGGTGGTTCATTTGGTGAGACCTTTGGTGGCTGTCCGGGTGATGCACTGGTTGCAGCGATTGAAGATGCGATTGTTGATGGCGTTGATGTTATCAACTTCTCAATTGGTGGCCTTGAAAGCTTACCTTGGTACGATGCGATTGAAATGGCTTTCCTATCAGCACGTGAAGCGGGGATCTCAGTTGCAGCATCTGCAGGTAACTGGGGCCAATACGGACCATCATATATCGACCATGTCTCACCTTGGTTAACTTCTGTTGCAGCGAGCACTCACGGTCGCCAAATTGAACCTGTAGCTGGCCGCATTGGCGACTATGTTGGTGCTGGTGCACCTGATGATATTGAAGGTTACGGTATCACCGGTGATTTTACGGGTAACTTAGTTGATGCTGCGAATTTTGGTGATGAACTTTGTTTAGAGCCATTTGCTGAAGGGACGTTTACAAGTGACGATATTGTCCTGTGTAAGCGTGGCGATATAGCCCGCGTACAAAAAGGCGTTAACGTTGCTGAAGGTGGTGCTGGCGGCGTCATCCTCTATAACGCTATCTCTTGGGATGATGGCCGAGGCGGTAATAGCCTTAATTTAAACCCCTTCCCTATTCCTGGTATGCATGTCGATATGGCATCAGGAAATTCACTTGTGGATTGGGTCGCAAACTCAGAGTCTGCACCTCAGTTAAGTATCTATGCTTCAGAGATCACCACGACTGAACGTGAGGCTGATATATTAGCTAACTTCTCATCACGTGGACCAAGCACCACAAATCCAAATACTATGGTGCCCAACGTATCTGCACCGGGTGTAGATGTATTTGCCGCCTACTCAGATGAGATGCCATTTAGCTTGTACCCTGCGCCAAGTGACTATGTTGCAATCAGCGGTACGTCAATGTCTGGCCCCCATGTTGCGGGTGCATTAGCACTACTGACGCAGGCCCATCCTCAATGGACACCTGCGATGATCCAGTCAGCACTAATGATGACTGCACAATCAGGTAAAGCCTACAACAATGATTACCCTGCAGAGTTGGAAACAGCAAGCTTCCATCAAATGGGTAGCGGTGTCATCAATGTGGCTAGAGCGGTAAAAGCAGGTCTCGTCATGGATGAGAACGGTGACAACTATCGTGCAGCTAACCCTATGGAAGGCGGCGATGTAACCGCACTCAACGTACCTTATTTGGTTGATGCTGAATGTCAAAGCACCTGTACTTGGATGCGTACTTTTACTGCAACTAAAGACGGTGACTGGGACGTAAATGCAGAAGTGTTAGCGATGGAAGGCGCGCCGTTCTTGCAGCTAGAAGTCTATCCGCAGAACTTCTCTATTCTGGCAGGCGAAAGCCAAAGCATCATGGTGACGGCAACGGTATTAGATGTGACTTCGGTAAACGCAAGTTCAGCTAATCTTGATGTCTTCGGTAAAGTAAACTTAACCCCCGCAGATAAATCCATGCCAGACCAGTATCTGCCGGTTATTGCCCGCTTTAGCGGCTCAAAATTACCAGAAATGGTGTCAGGTATTATCCACCGCGATAACGGTACGATGCTCACTCCAGAGTTGATGACTAACGAGATTGCAGAGCTCAATGTTAAGGTTCACGGTCTCACAGCAGGTGATGTGGTTGAGCATCAGCTTAGCGCCGCTTATATCGATATTGAGGACCCTAGCACTCTGGTCGACAACTCAGGTATTAAGCTGCACTTCTTCGATGTGCCAGAAGGTACAGCTCGCATAGTATGGGAGCAAGTCTCTGAAGATAAAGCCGCTGAGACATCGTTAGATATCGGCATGGACCTCAATGAAAACGGTTTGGTTGAATGGTATGACGAAGCAATTTGTTATTCATTTACCGGTCTTCAAGAGTACTGCGCAATTAATAATCCAGTGCCAGGTCGTTATTGGGCCATGCTTGGTAACTTCAAACGTCCTTGGAGCGATGAAGAAGATACCTTGGATAACATTGTCACTAGCTTAGCGATTATTCCAAGCGTTGATAATGGTTCAGTGACTGTCACTGGTCCACAAACAACCAACGGTATCGATCCATATAACCTTAACATCAACTGGTCATTAAGCGATGCTAAACAGGGCGACCGTTTCTATGGCTTGGTTGAAGTCGGTAACAGTGCTGAAAATGTCGGTAACCTTGGAAAGATGGCGCTAAATCTAGTCCATGCGGGTGATGATGTAATGGTTAGCACCAGTCAGCAGCAAGCTAAAGAGGGTGACATTGTTCAAGTGAACGTAATGATGGCTCCTAACATGCTTGGGCTTGAGCGTGACGTCAATATGCAGTTAGAGCTCCCTGAAGGTCTACAGCTAATAGCGGACTCAGTTACTGCTAGCGGTAATAATCTCGACTTAACCGATAACCTTACGGTTGAAGGCAATCAAATTAGTCTTGCTACCATGCAGCCAGCCAGTAACACACAGGCACGAGAGTATCAGTTTACCACCAGCGATGACGACTTAACGTGTCGCATTCCTGTTGGCTCAAACCCTTACTATCTCGACTTGTTTGAGGAAGCATACATCGAACCTGTATTTGCTATTGCAGGTCGTGCAAACGAAACACTCACCATTCCGTTAAGTGCTTTTGGTGTCGATAGGATCCCACTTTATAATAACAATCCAGACTTTATGGAGAAGGACACCCTAACGATTTCACCAGCCGGTTTCATCCAGCTTGATAGTATGCCGCTATTCTGGCCACTGCACTTCCCAATGGACGAGCAGTTCTTCCCAGATACAGTGATTGCTCCACTTTGGCGTGGTGACGGTATGATTATGCCTGAGTTCAATATGGAGACAGAAGCCTACGACGGTGTATCACTGGCATCAACTACTGACGGTCGTTACTTGATTGTAGAGTGGGACAACATGCGCCAAGAGTTTGCCTTTGGTGTTAACTTTGACCCTGACTATGACGCTCGTTATAGCTTCGAGCTGTTAGCGTCTACCGAGCTTAACTTTGCCGCGGGTGAGCATGAGTTCATCTTTGCCTACGACACTATGACAGGAAAAAAATCGCACTTAGGCTCAATTGGTCTGCACGGTTTCCATGGTCCTCGTGGCACCTTCGGTCCAGCTTATGGCTATATCGGTGATAGCTTCGCCTTCAACGATGTTGACGAGAAAGTCTCTGAAGGTTTAGTGGTATGTGCCAACTACTTTGGTCCTGAGCAATCAGCCGTTGAGCTGTCATTCTCAGCTCGAGTGGGTGCTACCGCTGTGGGTCAAGATCTACAAATTGCAGTCGATAGCGACTACACAGGTAGTGATAGCATCACAACAACCGCAGCGCTAAAAGTACCAACCAACCTTGCGATTGGCGCCTTGAATAACATGAGTGTTGATGAGAACGCTAGCATCAGCTTTGAAGTCATGGTTCAAGATAAAGAGAGCACTGCCAATGGAGTTCAAGTGTCTGCTGAGCATGTAACCGCAGTCGTTGAAGGCAATATGGTGACGTTAACTCCAGAAGAAAATTGGTATGGCGAAACAGTGGTAACCGTAATGGCACACGACTTAGCCTTCCCTAATGACGCTGCACAAACGAGCTTCACCCTAACAGTGAACTCTGATGGTACAGAGCCGACTCCGCCACCAGCGGAAGAGACTCCAGATGAGCAACCTGAGTCAGATTCTAGCGGTGGTAGCTTAGGCTTCCTAGGTCTTGCTCTACTTGGTCTGCTTGCGACAGGTCGCAGAAAACAGCGTTAACACAGCTGTTCGACCAAGCGCTTTTACGAGCATTAAGGTTAAGTAATAGCAGCAATTGTTTTCACAACGCTTAACCTTTTTTTGGGCCCTCACTAGAGGGTAATGCCGATCATTTAGCAGTTTATTGATCGGTTGACCGATCTTTATAAGATGGCAAAATCCGAGTGTTTTTAAA
>NZ_JBRILW010000043.1:0-18515 GCF_052977125.1 Shewanella sp. 30m-14
GGAAAGTCCGGACAAGATTAGGTTATTGTAGGTCGGGCTTTAACCCGTCAATGAGGTTTTGATATCAGGTTTAGAGAGTCTAAAGCTTCGCTGACGGATAACGGAACGTTTGCAAGCTCACTGACGGAAAGTCCGGACAAGATTAGGTTATTGTAGGTCGGGCTTTAACCCGTCAATGAGGTTTTGATATCAGGTTTAGAGAATCTAAAGCTTCGCTGGCGGATAACGGAATGTTTGCAAGCTCACTGAAGGAAAGGCCGGACAAGATTTGGTTATTGTAGGTCGGGCTTTAGCCCGTCAATGAGGTTTTGATATCAGGTTTAGAGAATCTAAAGCTTCGCTGGCGGATAACGGAACGTTTGCAAGCTCACTGACGGAAAGGCCGGACAAGATTTGGTTATTGTAGGTCGGGCTTTAGCCCGTCAATGAGGTTTTGATATCAGGTTTTAGAGAGCCTAAAGCTAAGACGAACGCTTCGCTGATGGATAGCGGAATGTTCGCAAGCTCACTGAGGCAAAGAAAGCAAAGCAGGCTCTAGAAACTAAGATCTATAAATGAAACTGAGAACGATATCTCAGGTTAACGAATTAGAAAATGGAAGGTTAGGTAGATTCTTTAGGACCTAGAACCTAGAATCTAGAATCAAAAAAGGCCTCCTGAGAGACCTTTAGCTATTTCACCTTTAACGGCTTATATCATTCTACTGCGATAGGCGGTGAGATAAAGCCCATGTAAGCGTTAGTCTTTAACGGTATGAAACGTTTAAGCTGGGCTTCTTCTTCTATTCCTGTCGCTATCACTTCGATATCTAATCCCTTTGCGACGTTAATGAGCGCACGACATAGCTCACTGCTGTGCTCGCTGTCATCGTAATAAGCGAAAGACTGATCGAGTTTGACGTAACTTGGGCGTAAGTTTTGTAGGTATGACATTGAGCCAAACTGGCGCCCAAAGTGGTCAATACCAAAATGCGCCCCATTATCCCGAATCACAGCACAAAGTGCCTGACAGGCTTCTGCATCGCTATAAACAGCCGCTTCAGGTATATCGAAACAGATCCGTTCACGTAGTGGCGATAAGCGCAGGAATTTATTGAGCCACTTATGGAATTCAGGATCCCCCATACTCTGGAAGGTTAAGTTAATCGCAATCGGTTCGAAGTTTCTCTCAAGTAGCTTCTTACTATGGATTGTTTCAATCAAGCACTTATCTAACAGGCTACCCAATGAGAGCAGTTCGACATAGGGCATGAACTGTCCAGCGGGTACCATCTTGTCGTGGATCTCAAGTTGGCAGTAGAGCTCTCTTTGTAAAATTGAGCCTGAATCATTTAATAAAATAGGTTGCCACTTAAACTTGAATTTCCCTTCGGTGATCGCGCTACTTAAATGCTCGCGCCACTGTTCTCGGGTAAATAACTGTTTTTCATTAGTCTCAAACCAATGGAATACCTTATTTTCCTGTAGTGACTTCTGCAGTGCATTATCAGCTTGGGCGAGAATATCGGTGACAGACATCTGCCCAATACGCTCGGCAATACCAATAGCAAAGCTTTCATTTGGTTTGCAACCAGCTTTTGAGATCTCCTGGTTGATGGTGCGGATCAGGGTTTGTAGATATTTACTGGTTTGCTCATGCTCTGAACTGGTTATGAGAAAAGCAAACTCATAAGCTGCAATGCGCGCAATCACTGACGGTGTTACGCCATCTAAATGTTGCTTCATTTTATCTGCTAGCAACTTAATGGTTTCGTCACGGACTTGATAACCGTATTTGCTATGGACCTCTTCTAACCAGTCAAACTTAGCCATCATCAGTGCGCCACTTTTAGGCTCGCTTAGCCAGCTGTTTAAGCGCCCCATCATATATTGGCGATTAGGCAAACCTGATACTTGGTCGACAAGATTCTTCTTTCTCAATTCACCCACTTCTTCATCGAGAGAGTTAAAGATCTGCTTTAGCTGTTCAGACATGCTATTAAACGCTTGCACCACTGATTTAAGTTCTACAGTTTTAGGTACTTTCATGTCTGGACCAAATTTACGGTTGGCTACCTCTTTGGCGTGTTCGGCAATATCATGCAGTGGTTTTAAGATCCAAGTGAGACCGACACGGGCCAAAATAATCGCAATAAGAAATAGGATAGAAAAGACGATGATGGCGTTGGTCATGGTGCGCCAGAGCTCATGGTATCCGAATCCCGGATGGGCAGTAATCTCTAAGCGAGCTAACTGGATCCAACCTGAGGTGATTATGCTTTCTCGTTTGATCGTATTGAACAGCTCTAGGTCGATAAACCACTGTGGAACCCCCTCGATTATCATCGGGTTTTCCCATACCTGCTGTTTACCATCGACGAGCCAAGTAAGTTTGACTTGTTGATAGTAACCGCCCTCGAAAATCACATTGATCAGTGTTTCTGCACCGACTATGTCACCCGCTTCGAGATCGGGTACCAGCATAATACCGAGCGAATGACTGGTATTATTGAGATCTGATTCCATTTGTTTCGTAAGGAAGCTTTGAGTTTCGGTAAACTGTACATAACCTAAGCTCGCAACAACCAATAAAAACAGCACAAACAGTAGTGTGTATATCTGTCGAAACAGTGTCATCTTGTTAACTACTCCAGTTTTATCTTGGGTTGATTAAGTCGCTCTACACCCAAGCGATGTTTTAGGTCATTCCATTTCGCAAGTTTAGATGAGGAACCTGCTAGAACACCTCGTCCTTTTTCTTTGTTTAACCACAGCTGTCGACCGTTAAAACTATAGACTGGCAACAGATCTTTTCGTTGGGTTGCCGGTTTAATCTGTTTATCAAGATTGTCTAAAACGAGGGGGATTGAAGAGGGCGTTTCATAATAGGCTAGTACCATATGATACTGATTTACGCTGGTCGCTTTAACCATAGTAATGCGTAATTTATCCTCAGAAATACCGAGTTGAAGTAGAGTAAAGTATTTAGCGATTGAGAAGTCCTCACAGTCGCCACCACTGACTCCAATAAACTCCATGGGCGTTGCCCAGTAGTTCTTATTTCCCCAAAGTTTTATATCATCGATAAAATGAAATAGGTTAAAAAAATTATTAACCATTAGTATTTTATCGCTATCTTGTAAGTCTTTTGCTTCATCTAAAAGCTTAAACCAGGCCCTAATCCGTTTACCCGCACGTTCGCCATATTGCGACTCAATGGTTTGGGTTATATGGACTGAATCTAACTTTTGAACTGGGGCAGCATAAAGGCAGGAGACGGACAGGGCCAGCACCGTCAACTTTAATTGGCAGACTTTTCGTATTTTTTTTAATTGATAAAGCCTGCCAACCATGGTGCTCCGTTATTACAGCTAATTAACTTCTTCGTCTACCGTATAGATGTGCCACTTCATGTCTGCAGTGGTGTCATCGCCTGTTAGTTCGGCGATAACTCGACGATTTACCTTATGAGCCGCTTTGGTATGAGTCGGGTCAATTGGGCGGTCGAAGCTATAACCTATCGCACTGAGTCTATCTGATTCAATACCAAAACGCTCAGCAAGCAAAGAACTTACTGCATTGGCACGGTTTTGAGATAGTGTTTGGTTATGCTCATGGCTTCCTGTCTTACTGCAGTGTCCCTCAATGACAGCTTGGGTATTTGGATAATCGCGCATAAAGGTTGCGATAACTTCTACCTGCGGATAATACTGAGGATCGATATAGTAAGAGTCGTTGGCAAATAGCACTTTGAGTTCCTGGCGCTCATTAATTGGCTTGATTTTACCGCAGCCGTAGTTGTCGATGGTTGCACCAAGTGTCGTTTCTGTGCAGCGTTCTCTGGCAACAATAACCCCATCATGGTCGATATCATTGAGATCGTAAACTTGCGTTGTCGGTTGATCCATAGTGGCTATGTCACGCATTGAGCAGCCGCCAAGCATAGCGAGACTTAATATAAATATCATGGTCTTCATTGTGGGACTCCTCCTTCGTAGTCTCTCTCACCTTGCCAGACATCTGGTCTGGTTACGCGCAATGAGTTGAGCAATTGGCCTGTCGCATTTAACACGCGATACTGGGCAATGATTTCATCATACTCAGATTCTAAATAGTCTTTTCTAGCTTCAAAAAGCTCGTTTTCTGTATCGAGTAGATCCAATAAAGTTCGCTGACCTAAGTTAAATTGCTGGCTGTAAGCAACTTGGGTGTCTTTAGCCGCAACAACATGTTCTCGGATATACATTTTTTGTGGGGTAAGCAGTTCGTAAGCATTCCACGCTAAATTGACGCCTTCAACGACTTGTCTGTGGGCACGTTGACGGATCTCTTTAGCCTCGCCTACTTTATATGCGGCTTCTTTCTCGCGTGCGAGATCACTACCACCTGAAAATAGGTTGTACTTGAGGCGCACCATGGCAACAAGGTCATTGTTATATCCACCAACACTATTAGTCACAATAGGTGAGTAGCCATCTTCACCATCGACATTGTTGTTCCAGTTACCATCAAGCTCTAGTGAGAGCTTCGGGTAATAGTTTGACTGGGCAGAGTCTTTCTCATTTTCTGCAGCATTGATATCGCTTGCTGCAGACTTGAGAATAGGGTGATTATCTTGAGCCATCATAATGCTGGTACTGAGATCTGCTGGTAGCATATCAGCATCAGGCACTGGTACTATCATATCTTCAGGTTGCTGCTCAACGATACGAACAAACTGAGATTTAGCATCATAGAAGTTGTTACGGGCTGAGATAACATTAGCGTTAGCACGTGCCAAACGGCCAGTGATTTGTGATAAATCTGCCGTAGACCCTAGGCCTGAATCGGTACGTTGCTTAATTTGGTCATAGATCTCTTTATGGCTTTGAAGGTTTTTCTCTGCCAAAGTCAGTACCTGTTCGCTGCGAATATAGTTGATATAGACCTTAGCAACATCTAGCGCCATATCTTCAGCTGCAGCAAATAGTGCCCACTGCTCAGCACTAGCTTCGAAACTGTATCTATCAACTTCACTACTAGTATAGAAACCATCAAATAGCATCTGCTTGATGCTAAAGCCCGCTTCACCGCGTTTGAGTTCAATCACACCGTCATCGTTAACATCACCTTGACCTGCGCGTCGACGCGTCGATGGGCTATCGGTTTGCTCCCAACCATAGCCAGCGCTAATGTCAACCGTTGGCATGTAGCCTGCCACTGCTTGATTGACTTGTTCCTCTCGCGCTTTAAAGCGGTTAAATGCTATCTTTATCTCTGGATTGGTATCCAGTGTGTGTGCTACCGCTTGCTCTAGTGTTTGGCTAGAAGCCGATGCCGGTATTATCAGCGCGCTGACAGCAAGTGCAAGTGCACTGCGCTTTAACTGCCGTATTGTGCTGCTATCCATGTTAACCCCTCCTGGTCGTTTTTTATCGGGCTTAACGCTCCCTGAGCGCCGTATCTTTAGCCCGTAATATTGGATTAAGTATGTACTCTAAAACGGATCTTTGCCCTGTAATTACATCAACCGAGGTTAACATCCCTGGTATGATAGGCATTTGGGTGCCGTCGTCCTTCGTTAAGCTAGAAAACTCTGTTCTAACTTTGACAATATAAAAGCTATTTCCCTCTTCATCTTGGGTCGTATCGGCACTGATATGCTCGACCACACCGTTCAAACCACCATAGCGGGTAAAGTCATACGCGGTGACTTTAACGACAGCGGGTAAACCAGGGTGCAGGAATGCGATATCCTTAGGGACAATTTTGGTCTCAATCAATAGCTTGTCTTCAGACGGGACAATTTCAATGATATCGACACCGGGCTGGACAACGCCGCCTAGGGTATTGATATGCACTGTTTTGACTGTGCCATTGACTGGAGATACTATCTCGGCCTTGCTGACTTTATCTTGTGCACCGACTTGCGCCTCGTTCATGCGTGAGAGTTTAGTTTGCATCTCGTTGAGTTGGGCACGGGTATCAGCCGCATAAATAAGTACTGACTCCCGCCTTTTAAGAATGGCTTCATCCATGGTGGACTTAACTTTAGGGCGCAATAAGCGCAATGAAGAGAGCTCGCCTTGAATATCGTTGACGACTCGCTGTAGTTTTAATAACTCGACTTCAGGAACAATCCCTTTATCTGCCAATGGCCGAGTCAGTTCAAGCTCTCGTGAGACCAACTGGAAGCTGGTTGTGAGTGTTCTGATTTTTGAAGCGAGTTCTTGGATCTCTTGGTTACGTTGTTGGATCTGTCTGGCTTGAATTTCGAGTTGATTACTTAGGTTATCAAGACGACCAATATATTCTTCACGCTGACGGCTGGTAAGCTCTGGCTCGTTTTCTTCTAAAGCAGATGGGAATATTAATGCCAGAGGAGAGATTTTTACCTGCTCGCGCCAATCATTGGTTATTGACGAAATGGTGATACTGTTAAGCTCTGAATTTAAGCGGATCACATTGGCGACTAGACTATTCACTTCTTGCTCTTGTTGAGCGAAGTCAGACTGAAAACGGGTGGCATCGATGCGAACAAGAGGCTGCCCCTTGGTGACAATTAATCCCTCCTGGACATACATCTCTTGTAAGATCCCGCCGTCTAAACTTTGGATAACCTGCACTTGAGAAGAAGGGATAACTTTACCCAAACCAGTAGTGACTTGATCTAACTCTGCAAAGTAGGCCCATAGCAGGAAGGTTATAATCAGTGCCGATAATGCCCAAATAGTTAATCGATGGCTGGCAGGTGCATCGGTCATCATTGCACCATAAACGTCATCGACCATCTCTAAATCATGTGTAGTTAAGTGCTTACTCATTTTTTCGCCGCTCCCGCTAATAAGCCATCATTTAGCTTCTTTAGTACTTCGGCCTTAGGGCCATCGGCAACGATATGGCCGCGATCGAGAACGATGATGCGATCGACGAGGTTGAGTAGGTGCATCTTATGAGTAATGAGCAGTAAGGTTCTATCTTTACTGACATTGTGCATGGCATGAATAAACTGCTTTTCTGCACGGGCATCGAGACTGGCAGTCGGCTCATCCATTAACAATACTGGCGGGTCATTCAATGTTGCACGGGCGAGGGCGATAGTTTGTCTCTGTCCGCGTGAGAGCTCGCGTCCACCTTCACCCACTTGCTGATCTAGGCCTTCGGCTTCTAGGTTAGTAAATAAATTAACCCCAGAAAGCTGCACTGCTCGGATCAATTGGTGCTCAGATACTTGGCGGGTACCAAATAAAATATTGTCGCGAATCGTGCCATGAAACAAAGTGATATCTTGCGGCAAGTAGCCGAAGTTTCGTCTTAAGTCGCTAGGATGGATCTGCGCAGAATCGATACCGTCATAGGTTAAGCTGCCTTTAGTTGGCTGGTATAGGCCGACTAATAGTTTGGCTAAGGTACTTTTACCGGAACCGTTGCGACCAATGATCGCTACACGCTCACCGGGAGCGATATTTATCGATAATGGGTGCAGTATGGGGCGCTCTGAACCTGGATAGCTAAAACCGATATGGTGCGCGGTTATTTGGCCTAATAAACGTTGGCGGCTAACCAGGTGGCCTTTGTTTTCAAATTCATCTTCTTGCGTCATCAGTTCATCAAGTTGACGCAGGGCACTAGCGGTTTGATTACCACGGGTCATTAGGCCTGCAAGTTGCGCCATGGGAGAAATTGCGCGGCTAGATAAAATCACCGCAGCAATGATGCCACCCATGGATATTTCATTTTCAGAGACTCGGTATACCCCTAAAATCACCACAAAAATAACGGAGGTTTGCACTACAAATGTCGCCATATTGGTCACAGAGGTAGTTATTTTTTTGCATTTCAGTTGCCAGTTCGCCGTATGGCCAATCATCTGTTGCCAGCTTTTCTGCACTAGACCTTCGGCGCCGCTGGATTTGATTGATTCAATTGAGGCTAATGACTCGATTAAGTGGCCGTGTTTTAGGCCAGAAAACTTATTACTCTCATCAATTGCCGCCTTAAGCTTTGGCTGCATAATCAAGGTGTAGCCGATAATAATAAAGCTACCAATCAAGGGGATAACGGCGAGATCGCCGGCAACAAGATAGATAATGGTTAAGAAAAACAGCGCGAAAGGCAGATCAACCAATGTGGTGATAGTGGCCGAGGTGAGAATATCGCGGATGCTATCAAATTCACCAAGTTGCTTAGCCATGCCGCCGACGCTAGGAGAGCGCTTTTCAAGCGGGATACCGATAGCTTTAGCAAATAGTCGAGAAGATACGATGATGTCGACTTTCTTACCTGCAACGTCAATAAGGTAGCTTCTAAGTTGGCGCATGATTAAGTCAAAGATATAAGCAATACCGGCACCGATAGCCAGTACCCATAAAGAATCGAATGCCAGATTGGGTACGACTTTATCGTACACATTCATGATAAATAGCGGAGAAACTAAAGCAAATAAGTTAACCAGTACCGAGGCGATAAGGGCATCTCGGTAGATTGGTGCAGAGTCTTTTATCGTTTGTAGTAACCAGTGGGATTTGTTCTCGTGTAGATGAACATCTAAGCCCATATCACCACGATATTCTTGCTTCACTAAAAACAGATAGCCCACATAGAGTGCTTCGAGCTCTTCAATCGAAAGCGTTTCTTTGCCGCCGGTTTCAGGTAGCTGGATAACCGCTTTATCTTGCTCAATATCAAGTTCACGCAGTAAGCAGGCTTTCTTGTCTTTTAGCAATAAGATGCAGGGCAGCAGGATAGGAGATATTTCGTTTAAGCCCTTGCGCGACAACTTAGCCGCAAGTCCGGCGCGGCTAGCAGCTTGAGGTAATAACTCAGGCGTTAATACGTGCCCTTGCATGGGTAAGCCTGCAGCCAGCGAATCGCTGGAGCATGGGCTACCGAAATGCTCGGTTAGTAATACTAAGCTGTCTAACAGCGGGTCAACCATCACTCTTTGTGAGGCAGAAATTGTCCACTGTTCAGTATTATTCGATGCAGGCACTGTAGAGCTTTATCCTTAAGGTGTTGTTATTTAGTTGTTAGTATTAAGTATAATAGTAGAGTTTACAGAGCCATTTAGCTACCGCTAATTAAATTGGACTGATTACCGCATTAATATTTAAGTCATCGGTTAATGGCGAGACTAGGTTAACGATCAACTGGCTTCCATCATCGTTATTAACGATCAAAGGGCCATCGCCATTATTTCCCAGTAATCCGTTAATAATATCGAGGCTGTTATTACCGAATTTCGATGATAGATCGACGCCATCGAGGATAATATGCTGCTCAATGTCATCATCTGCATCTAAGTTTAAATAAATGCTGGTTGAGCCGTTTTGAAATGAAAATGACATTATTGAGCCAAGTTCGTTAGCATCGCCAACGCTGAGCAAGTCACTAAGATCGAGGCTATCTTCATCAAAGTTAAAATCAATAATATGATCGGTTGTTGCTACAGCGTCGAGGTTTGTTGAATTGGCATACCAGGCAAAAGTATCTGCACCAGCTCCACCAGTTAAAAAGTCATCGCCTAGACCGCCAATTAGCATATCATTGCCAAGGCCACCAATTAATGTATCGTTGCCTGCGCCACCAAACAGCTGGTCATCACCTTCGCCACCATTTAATGTATCACTGCCGCCTTGACCAAATAGGATATCGTTACCCTGTTCTCCATTGAGTATGTCATTGCCATCATCATTGCCAGACTGATCAAATTCAGCGGCATTATTGATAATATAATCGTGAACATCTTGAGTGCTAGTATCTGCAGGTGCTTGCCCTAGCTGCAGTGCGACATATTTTTGTAGTGCATTAAAGCTTTGCCCTTCAATACCGCCAAATGCCACAAGGTCGCCAAAGATAATATCGTTACCGTCACCAGCTTGTACGCCGTCATTGCCCGGTAATAGTGAATGCTCTGATCCCAAGATAACATTGGCTAGGTCGCCGATATCAACGTTATTAATTGGTCTGCCGTTACTGTCTAGTTGAGCAAGGTTGGCGCCATTAACATAATCACCAATACCGATAGTTTCGACATGCGAGATCCCGTTAAGGATGCTGAAAGCTGCAATGGCTTGGGCAAGCGCTGCTGCGGTAGCTTCTTCCTCAGTTCCTACAGTCCAAGATATTTTGGACATATAGTAATCACCGTTTTCATCGACTCTTAAGCTACCTATTTGGCGCCCTTCCATAGCTCCATCAATATTCTGCCAGTAATATAAATTGCCATATTGATCAATAATGGTTTTATCACCATAGCTATAACCTACGCCTGGCACATATTCAGCAATGATATCAGCGTAAGTGAAGCGCTCGTTTGTTGCTGAGTTAGTATAAGCCGTCTCTGTTAGCGCAGCTTCGGTAGTATAATTACCGGGGTCACCATCGGTGATGAAGTAGGTTAGGTTGGTGCCATCATTGGTTGATGCACTGCCATTTTGGAACCAGTCGGTAACGGTTTCAAGTGGCGCTTCATAGTTGGTTCTCCCATCATCAGTGATGGTTGCCATCGCAGCTTCTAATTGAGCGATTGCATTTGGATCTGCCATGTTGACAGCGACATTTGCACGGGTTCCTGTATCAAAGTCGACCAGTAATACATTAACTACACCAGAGTGGATCCCTGTCGCGCTGGCTTGCAATGAGTTGAAAACTTCTAGCAGTTGCTCTTTAGCCGTCGCAATGTTGGCTGAGCCCATACTGCCCGAAGAGTCGAGAATAAAAGCGATGTTGTAATTTTCACCAGGGATAATCTGAATGCCTGATGTATCACTTACAATCACGTCATTGCCGTCAGTGCCTGCAAGGTTGTCATCGCCATCGGCACCGTTATTCACAGAGTATTGGCGTAAAGAAACGTCTAAATCGATATTGCTGTTAGCGCTATCTCCATTACTACTTTCGACTGAGTTCGCGCTAATGTTGATGGAGAACTCTAAGTTGCCAGTGTAATCTTCAGCCACTTTTAGATTTAAGTCTGCTAGGTCTGATGGGGTGACTGTCCAACTACCATCGGCGTTTAAGGTGCCGCTACTTAAATAAACACCATCTGGAATTCCGGTAACGGTTACTGCAGATAATGACTCGCTGCCGTCGGTGTCCACTAAGCTTAAGTTGATATCCAGAGGCACCTCAAACAAGGCGACTTGCTCTAGTGAGCCATCCGCTGCAACATCATAGACACCATCGGCGAATACAAGACGCTCAACGTTGGTCAGGCTTTCGCCTATGCTTGGATTGTCGGTATCAAGAATGGAAGCGTCAATGCCGCGATTATCATTGAGTTGTAAGTTGGCGTCATTGTTATTATTGGTAATGACGTAATCAGAAAAATTACCCGAATACACCACGGTATCTTTGCCGCCGCCGCCATCAATCACATCGTTACCTGCGCCAGCATAAAAAACATCGTTACCTTGACCACCGGATAAGGTGTCACTGGCTGCGCCACCAACAATAACGTCGTTACCTGCTCCTGCATCAATGGTATTGCTCGTGGTTTGATCACCAGTGATGAGATCGTTTGCACTGGTGCCTTGGTTATCGGTTACAATATTTTCAATGTCATTACCTAAAAGGCTATCGCCAACAGCGGTATCTAAGCCAGGTATAGTCGTGCTTAATAGGTAATCACTTTCAAATAATTGACCCGTCGAGGCACTTAAGTCTGGCGCATCGGCTACAGCTTCGATATTAATAGTTACCGTCGATTCTTCACTTACTGCACTGCCGTCGGTTGCGACAAAGGTAAAGTCTGCAAGCGCGTCCCCTAGGTTACCCACACCTGTTGCAGAGTCTTCGCCGTCCGCTTGGTTGCTGCCAGGTACAAATTGCACAAAACCAGCTGCAAAAAGTGCTTGAGATAGTTGCATCCCAACAGTGACGGCTTGCCAGCTCGTACCATTAAAATACTGTAATGTACCGTTAGCAGCTTCAGGCAAGCTAGTGATCTGAACAGACAGCGAGCTCGTTGCGCTGTCAATATCGCTCACATTAAGTTGCTCCCAGCTGATGGCAAGCGCGGTATCTTCTGTACCGTTAATGACTGAATCAGCAACCACATCGGGTGCGTCATTGTCTGGCGTGACAGTGACATCGACTGTCGCGGTTTCAGATACGCCGCCCGATGTGACGGTATAGGTGAAGCTGTCATCACCGTTGTAGTTGTCATCAGGTGTGTAAGTGACTGTGCCATCGGCATTAACCGTCACTGTGCCGTTAGCTGGTTGGTCATCAATGCTGACAACCGGGTTGCTGCCTTCAAAGGAGTCGTTACCTAATACATTGATGTTCGTTGCGGTGTCTTCTGCCACATTGATAACACCATCATCTTGGATATCGATAACCGGATTAACGGTAAACTCAACGGTTTGGCTAACGCTGTTGCCTTCGCTGTCGGTGGCGGTAATCACCACGCTTTCGCTGCCGTGCCAATCGCCGGTACTGGTAATAGTGGCGATGCCATCCACAATCACAATCTGAATGTTGCTATTGCCACTGACTGTATAGTTGAGTTGGCTATCTTCTACATCACTAAAAGCGGCATTTAAATCAAGGGTGTATTCGTCGAAGTCTTCCGGTAAGACTTGATTGCTGATCTCAGCTTCAACTACCGGTGCGTCATTATCTGGGGTGACGTTGACATCAACGGTGGCGGTCTCGCTTACGCCGCCCGATGTGACGGTATAAGTGAAGCTGTCATCGCGGTTGTAGTTGTCATCAGGTGTGTAAGTGACTGTGCCATCGGCATTAACCGTCACTGTGCCGTTAGCTGGTTGGCTATCAATGGTGACGACTGGATTTGTTCCTTCAAAGCTATCGTTTTGTAGAACATCGATAATGGTAGCCGTGTCTTCAGTAATGCTGACTACGCCGTCATCTTGGATATCAATAACCGGATTAACGGTAAACTCAACGGTTTGGCTAACGCTGTTGCCTTCGGTGTCGGTGGCGGTAATCACCATGCTTTCGCTACCGTGCCAATCGCCAGTGCTGGTAATAGTGGCGACGCCATCCACAATCACAATCTGAATATTACTGTTGCCGCTAACAGAATAAGTGAGCTGACTGTCTTCGACATCACTAAAGGCGGCGTTTAAATCGAGGGTGTATTCATCGAAATCTTCAGGTAGCACTTGATCGCTAATGTCTGCTTCAACTGTTGGGGCATCATTGGCGGGGGTGACGTTAACTTCAACGGTGGCGGTCTCGCTTACGCCGCCTGAGGTCACGGTATAGGTGAAGCTGTCATCACCGTTATAGTTGTCATTGGGTGTGTAAGTGACTGTGCCATCGGCATTGACTGTTACCGTGCCGTTAGCTGGTTGGCTATCAATGGTGACAACCGGGTTGCTGCCTTCAAAGCTGTCATTACCTAATACATTGATGTTCGTTGCCGTATCTTCAGTAATGCTGACTACGCCGTCATCTTGGATGTCGATAACTGGATTGACGGTAAACTCAACGGTTTGGCTAACGCTGTTGCCTTCGGTGTCGGTGGCGGTAATCAGCACGCTTTCGCTGCCGTGCCAATCGCCGGTACTGGTAATAGTGGCGATGCCATCCACAATCACAATCTGAATGTTGCTATTGCCACTGACTGTATAGGTGAGTTGGCTATCTTCGACATCACTAAAAGCGGCATTTAAATCAAGGGTGTATTCGTCGAAGTCTTCCGGTAATACTTGATTGCTGATCTCGTCTTCAACTACAGGTGCGTCATTATCTGGGGTGACGTTGACATCAACGGTGGCGGTCTCGCTTACGCCGCCCGATGTGACGGTATAAGTGAAGCTGTCGTCGCCGTTGTAGTTGTCATCTGGTGTGTAAGTGACTGTGCCATCTGAATTAACCGTCACTGTGCCGTTAGCTGGTTGGCCATCAATGCTGACAACCGGGTTGCTGCCTTCAAAGGAGTCGTTACCTAATACGTTGATATTGGTCGCTGTATCTTCAGCAATGCTGACTACGCCGTCATCTTGGATATCGATAACCGGATTAACGGTAAACTCAACGGTTTGGCTAACGCTGTTGCCTTCACTGTCAGTAGCGGTAATGACGATGCTTTCGCTGCCGTGCCAATCGCCAGTGCTGGTAATGGTGGCGACGCCATCCACAATCACAATCTGAATGTTGCTATTGCCACTGACTGTATAGGTGAGTTGGCTATCTTCTACATCGCTAAAGGCGGCGTTTAAATCGAGGGTGTATTCATCGAAATCTTCAGGTAGCAGCTGGTCGCTAATGTTAGTTTCAACTGTTGGGGCCTGATCTTCTTCTGGGGCATTAGGATCTGATGTTTGAGACGTTGAGGAGGAGTCTTCATGTGGCTTTATTAGGGGATCGTCTTGCTCAAAACCTTTGGTGTCGAATACAGCATCAGCTATGGTTTCATTAGCGCTTCTTTCAAGAGACGAAAAGTCACTGCCACCTTCATTCTGGTAGCTACTTCCGCCAGTAGTGGTTAATTCTGTAACATTACTCAGCTGCTCAACGATACTCTGCTGCTCGGCGGTTTCAACGGCTTGCGTGTCTTCCGTCGTGTCTTCAATAGTGTCACCAGTTACTTGGAAGCTCGCCGCTGATATCGGTGAATCACTTAAACTGTTGTGAGCAATATGAAAGGAGGCTTCTTGCACTAAAAGTTTACTCGGCATGGAGAGGTGATTGGATTCGTCTTTAGATATAGAGGCTGAATTATCAATCTTGTGCGCTTGCTCTGTTAGCGCTGTGGTTAACGATTTCAATTCCCCAACTCCTAGTAAAATTTAATGTTTTTGTGCTGTTTTATTGCCATCTTGGTGCTTTTTTTGGCGAGATGTTCTATTTAAACCTACAGCAAGGTAACGAATCGTATATAAGGTGGCAATGCGTGTCAATATTTTGACTGTCTCGTAACATGATTGTGATTCATATAAGGATTTGCTTTTTTGAATAGAAATGAAAAAAGGCCACGGAGACGTGGCCTTTTAGTTATTAAAAATAAAATATTATGTATTATTAGGGCATATTAATTTGATTCATATTTGATAGCTCATCTAATGGGTCTGGAGAGCTAAATTGCTGAATAGCTTGATTAGCGGCCGTAGTACCGACAATTAATGGTCCATCTCCATTGTTGCCAAGCAGACCCGTTATGATATCAACATCGGTATTACCATATTCAGAGAATAAGTCGACACCATCAAGTACTATATGCTGATCGAAGCTACCATTTTGGTCGCTATCAATATTGATGCTAGTGGAACCATTCTCATCGTTAAAGCTTAGGTATTGAGCGAGATCACTAGCGGTGCCTCCTTGCAAGATATCGCTTAAGTCTAGCTTGTCTTCAGCTAAGTTAAAGTCGGTAATATGGTCGGTATTGCGGTCTGCAGGATCTGAACTATCGATAGCGTTTCTGTCCCATACGAATGTATCAGCTCCCTCATTACCTGTAAGTTTATCGTCACCTAGGCCACCAATTAACGTATCAGCACCCAGACCACCGATTAACTCATCATTACCGCCCTGGCCAAATAAGATATCGTTACCTTCTCCACCTTCTAGCTTATCTGCGCCATCATCAGCATTGCTTTCACCAAACAGATGAGTGTTATTAGAGATGAACTCATGGACATCTTGCACTGTAACATCTGCAGCTTGTTGAGTGGTTTGTTGTGCAACAAAAGCTTGTAGCGCGCTAAAGCCTTGACCATCGATGCCATCAAATGAAACTAAATCGCCAAAGATGATATCGTTACCGGCACCAGCGTTGACATCATCATCGCCTTGAATGAGCAATTGCTCAGAGCCAAGGATGACGCTAGCTAATGAGCTGGCATCAATGTTTGCGGTAGCCTCTCCATTTGAGTCGTAAGGGTTTAACCTTGTTAAGTAAATTCCATCACCGATCCCTATGGCTTCGACATATGACAAAGCATTTAATTGCTGGAATGCGGTTTGGGCTGCTGCATCTGCTTCAGAATTCTCTTCTGCTGTAGGAACGCGAACAATATATTGACCCTGGCCATTTAGCTCAAGTTGTCCTACTTCTTTTTTATTATGCCAATCGCCATTTCCTTTTTGCTTCCATTGATATACCACGCCGCTTGCATCAATGATTTCAAGGCCATTGTGAATAAGTGCCTCTCCTGATTTATAAGAAGCGATAAGTTGATCTAGGTTGGTAGAGCTACCTTGGGAAGCATCTAACACTTCGATATCAGCAAGAGCTGTATCTTTCAAATAATAGTTTGGCTCTCCATCGGTGATGAAGTAGGTCAGGTTAGTGCCATCATTTGTAGAAGCTGAACCATTTTCAAACCAATCAGAGGCCGATTCAAATGCTGCCTCGTAATTAGTCCAGCCACTGTCATCAATACTTGCTAATGCTTCTTTTAGAGTTTGCAAGGCATTAGGGGCTGTCAAATCAACAGAGATTGCGAAATTGGTATCGTAATCAAAATCCACAAGCAATATGTTTACCGTGCCAGCATGTTGGCTAGTTGCACTTGCTTGAAGAGTCGTAAATACCTGAGTGAGCTGTGCGGTTGCATCATCTAAATAATCATCCATACTGCCTGACGAGTCGAGGATAAAGGCGATATTGTAGTTTTCGCCGTCGACAACTTGGATACCTGTAGTATCACTGACAATCACATCATGATCATCACTACCTTGTAGGGTGTTATCCCCATCGGTGCCACCCACGAAACCGAAGTCTCGAGTTTGTGCCACATCGAAGTTTACTGTTGCGGTATGACTGCCACCTTGGCCGTCACTGATAGTGTAGGTAAAGCTTGTCGGTGCAGTTTGTGAGCCATCATGGCTATAGCTAAAGCTACCATCTTGGTTGATTGTTAGGCTGCCATCTTCTACAGATACAGTCGCTATTGCATTAACGAATGTCAGCTCTACACCATCAATATGCGTGATAGAAATTGGGTTGCCATCGATATCAGAGTCAACGCCATCGCCTGTATCATCGGTGATAATGTTACCGGTGATGGTTTCACTTTCATTAACTTGGTAGCTATTATCAGTCGCGTCAGGAGCGTCATTGGTACCAATAATATTAATGGTGACAGTGGCGGTATCTGTAGCGCCGTGATCATCGGTAATCGTGTAGTCAAATGTTAAGGTATCGAGCTCACCTGCAGCGAGATGATCGTACGCACCGTTAGTGTTAAAGGTGTAACGACCATCAGCGTGCACTGTGACACTAGCGCCATTGGCGAAAGTAATATCAACACTAGTCGATTGAGCAAACTCAGTTCCGTGAACATTTGTAATGGCAAAGGTATCACCTTGAAGGTCGTTGTCGTTCGCTAATAAACCGTCAGCGGCAGTATTAGCGACTAATGAATCACCTTCATTAACAACAAGCGCATCACCAGCAATTGCCGGTCCTGAAACTTCAATTGAAGTCAGGTAATAATCGGATGAGTCATCACCTGGGTTAGCCTGTGACTCTTCACCTAGCGTATAGGTGGCTTCAAACACTAAGGTATCAAATACCAAGTTGCCAGTATCTATGTTGAACTCACCGCTCTTGCTACCTTCGGTTTTAAAGGTTTCCATAGCAACGAGTTGGCCTTGATAATAAGCCTTCCAAACGCCTTGTTCGCCGCCCTCTTCGGTGTCGAACATGTTGCTAACATTGAAGGTTGCCTTATTGACGAGGCCATTAAAGCTAAAGACTAATCCTTCTGATTGACCCGTTTCAGCGTTGAACTCTATTTGACCTACTGTCGCGCCTTCGGTTCTGGGAGTGCCAGAAACACCAAGTTTGTTGTTATCACCAGTTGCGTAATTAACCGTTCCTTCAGAGCCATCAGCGTTTATTGCGCTGATAGTGAATAGTGGATTAACTTCAGTACCGTTTTCGGTTCCCCAGTTATCACTAGAGCTTGCACTTGCACTAAATGAACTACCTTGAGCATCATCGTTGGCATCGACAGTGTTGATCGCTGCCGTATCACTTCCAGGGCCGGACTCGTTACCAGCAAGATCAGCTTGAGTCGCTTCAACAGTAATGCTTGATGTTTCATTTGGTGTCTCTTCAGACCACGTAATCACTCCATTATCGTAACTAAATTGGCTGGTAGCGGTTGAAGACGCACCTGTAACAATCAACTCTCCAGTAGCACTTAAGCTAAGAACCACGGTCGAAATTGAGGTGCCATTAGTGATGTTGAGAGAAACTGAACCACCTGCTAATAAGTCTGTATGGTTAACCTCCACCTTTAACTGGATGTTAGCGCCACCACTGACTATTTCGTCAGGATTTAACCAGCCATCGCCAGGGTTTGCATTACCAATAATTGGGTTACTGTCATCCAGAATAATTACAGTCGGGGTGTTTGGTGTAGTGTTATCAACGTCATAATCTTCAGTATCGGTCGCGGTGGCGCTGTTGCCTGCTAAGTCAGTGCTGGTGACGCTGGCATTGATAGTTTGATCTGCGTCAGCGGCTAAGTCGCTGCCTTCAACCAAGATACTAAATTGACCTTGTGCATTCACAGTGCCTTGATATTCAACAGTGTTGATCGTCAGGGTCACGGTGTCGCCATCATTAAA
>NZ_JBRILW010000044.1:0-15513 GCF_052977125.1 Shewanella sp. 30m-14
CCCCAGAACAGTAAAACCAAGGCCTCAACGGTATGCCAAAAATAAAAATGCCGTTCACCTTAAGTGAACGGCATTAGTACAAGTGTACGCTTTTTATCTGCTTTAGTTCGCTATTGCTGCTATAGCTTAGCTTCGAAGCTATCGAACTGCTGTTTAATAGCCTCTGAAGGGCTTTGCAGTTTACTGACGAGTACACCTGCAAGTGTGGCTAAAATAAATCCAGGTAGAATTTCATAGATGTCGAAAATGCTGCCAGTGAGTTGCTTCCAAATCACAACGGTAAGCGCGCCAACAATGATGGTAGCGATAGCGCCATTGCGGCTATAGTTACGCCAAAATAGTGAAAGTAATACAACAGGACCAAATGCGGCTCCAAAACCGGCCCATGCATAGCTCACAAGACCAAGCACGCTACTATCTGGATTAAGGGCAACAATACCTGCAATAACAGCAATGGCCAATACGCCAATACGACCGACTAACATAAGCTCTTTGCTTTGCGCTTGAGGACGTAACCATTTTTTATAGAAATCTTCAGTGACAACACTAGAGCACACTAGAAGCTGCGAGTCGATAGTACTCATAATCGCCGACAAGATAGCGGCAATAAGTAAACCACCAATCCATGGGTTAAAGGCGGCGTGCGCGAGGTGAATGAATACCGTTTCAGGATTTGATAATGGCTCGGCCGCAAAGTAAAGACTACCTGCAATACCAGTTGCTAAAGCACCTAATAATGCTAGTAGCATCCAGCTCATTGCGATGCGGCGTGATACAGGAATATCATCAGGCGACGCGATAGCCATAAAGCGCGAAAGAATATGTGGTTGACCAAAATAGCCAAGTCCCCATGCTATTAGCGATATAAAGCCAATAAAAGTGGTATTTTCATTAAACAAAGACAACATAGCGGGATCGATGTTCTCTAGACCAACTTGTGTTTCAGGAAGGCTAAAAATGGCCACCGGAACGATTAGGAGCGCAACCAGCATTAAGCAGCCCTGGGCAAAGTCAGTCCAGCTAACGGCTAAAAATCCACCAATGAAGGTATAGCTTACGATAATGGTAGAGCCGATCAGCAGCGCTAAGGTGTAATCGAGCCCAAATACTTTTTCAAATAAAATGGCGCCGCCAACCATGCCTGATGAAGCATAGAAGGTAAAGAATACTAAGATAGTAATAGCTGAAACCAGCTTTAATGTGCCTTGCTTATCTTCGAAACGTTTTTCAAAAAAGTCAGGTAGCGTGAGGGCGTTATCAGTAAATTGCGTATAAATACGCAAACGTCTCGCGACAAATAGCCAATTGAGCCAAGCACCAAAAACTAAACCGATGCCAATCCAGGCTTCCCCTAATCCGCCTAGATAGACCGCGCCAGGTAAGCCAAGAAGTAGCCAGCCAGACATATCGGATGCACCCACACTGAGTGCAGTTACAGCAGGGCCCATACCGCGGCCACCTAAAATATAATCGTCTACAGAATCTGTTGCTTTATAAGCCCATAAACCTATGCCCATCATCAAAGCGAGATAGGCGATAAAAGTAATTAAAACGGGTAATTCAATTGTCATGTGTGGTTCACGCTTCTTTTCTTTTCTATTTATGTGGGCGCTATGCTAGCAGATTTATGAGCTAAGGCTCAATAAAGGAGGGATATGTGATGAAGATCTAACCAATGATGCACTTTGAGCATCATTGGTTGTGAAGAGATTTAGATGAAAGTTTGCTTAATTTCGTTTTTAACGTAATTAAGATCTTGGCTTTGTTCACCGACGAGTAACATGTATGCGTTGTCTGTCGCAAAGCCCATCCCTTTGTATTTGTTATCTGCAAAGGCTTCTTCAAGCACCATGCGATCTTCTAGCGGTACGATAAACAGGGTCACTTTACCTTGTTCACCTTGCATGACTAAATGAAGGCTTTGTACACCTTGAAAGTCACAGTAAGTGCTGTAAAAGACTTTACCCGGTTGCTGGGTAAACCTCATATCGTTTTGCCCGCCAAGAGAAGCAAGTTGAAAGTTTACATCTTGAAACTGTACATTTTGATCAATACGCAGGGCTTTATCTTCATGATGCACATGCGCTAAGGCGTGTTGACTAAGATCTACGGGCCCCATTCTCATTAACGTAAAAGTCATGCCCGCTAAAAATGCGACCGAAGCCACCAGTGCAAAGGCAAAACCGGTTTTGCGGCGCTGTGAGTGATGATGTTGTAGCTGTTGTCTTAACAGTAACTTTGCCGCTAGATCATCGGGAACATCGATGCTTAATGCTCGCTCGATTTTATTGTCTAACCCTTTTAGATCGTTTAAAAAGGCCTCCCTTTCTACTGACTCCATCGCAGCATCGAGAAAGTCAGGATCTTGGTTATTGGGTTCACTGTAGGCCTGGCGACGAAACGTAAGCTCATCCATTGGATTGACCCCTGTGTTTTGGTTGTTCAAGTACATCTTTCAGCTGATTTCTCGCTCTAAATAAACGTGTCATAACGGTATTTCTATTCAAGTCGAGGATTTTTGCGATCTCCTCACCACTAAAGCCACCAATAACTTGTAGTAATAGTGGTTCTCGATATTCAAGTTCTAACTTAGAAATTTGTCGCTGTATTAAATGTTGTTCTACATGTTCTTCGGTACTGCCCGAAAAAGTATCTTCAATAAATTCTTGTTCTATATCGGAGTAATTAAACTGCTTACGCTCAAAACGGCGAGCGTTTTCTCGACGTAAAATAGTGATCAACCAAGCTTTAGCGGCTTTCTCATCTTTTAAAGAGTCAAGAGAGCGCCAAGCACGGAGAAACGTTTCTTGGGTGATATCTTCTGCGATATGTTTATCGCCGCATAGCCAGTAGGCGAAACGGTAAATATCGGCATGAAGTGCCCTGACAAGGCTATCGTATCGTCGTTGTTTACTAACCATGTCTGAAGAGACCGTGGACTTCGACTTTTTGTTTCGCCAACTCTCAAACATTTTTATTTTTTCTAACTGGATCAATAAAACACAGCTTAACCTCGTTCAAGTTGGAATACCAATGGTTAAATTTAGCGGTGTAAATGGTTATGTGTAACGGTGTAAAAGCAAGCTATGAGGACATAGCATTAGGGCTAAAAACAAAAAGACGCTTATATATAAGCGTCTTTTTAAGGAGTCAGTTACCCAATCGATTTAACTGGGGTTGAGCTTGACTAACGCCGATGATTTAGCTTGAGTATTCGGTGCTGCTGCTTTTCTGACAACGGATAACAGCTGGGCAAAATCGATATTGTTGGTGAGTTTGCTCGGGCTGTATGCAGCTCGCTGCATTTGTTCAATCGCGTTAGCTATCACAGAGTCAGTCATCGAAATTTGACTTAGAGACATTGGCTGTCGATATAACTCAGTGTAATAGCGAGTAAGGCCGTTTAGGACTTGAGTGGCATCTTTTGCGCGGCAGGCTGCTTGCAGAGCAGATAAGGTATTGCTTGGTTTCGCGATGATTGGCTTAGCGTCTGTGTCGGCATGTTCGCTCCGATTTTTACGGGCGTTAAGCCACAGTGAAAGTGTTATAAGCCAAAGGGTACCTAAGGCTAGAGATAACCAAGGCCAAAACCCACTACTGCTATTATTGGTCGGCGTTTGTATCATTTGCTGCTCAATAGGCGCCATAGCAGTATCACCTTTTACGACAATCGTGCGGGCAGGCAAGGTGGCAAACTGCTGTTTGTTGAGGTGTGGATTCCACCATGGCACTGTAATTTCAGGCAGGGTGTAAGTACCTGGACTTGTCGCTACAATAGCAGTGGTCTGAGTGAGTTGAGACACCATTTGGTTGTCGCGAAGGAACGTATTGCGCTGCGCTTTTTCTGGGTAGGTTTTCAGTGCCTTCGGGGTTAGCATGACAATGTCTGGTAAACTCGTTTCATCGGTATTTGATGCGAGCAAGGTGATGGTGCGAGTAATTGGCTCACCAACATTATATTCAGTTGCAGTCTCAGGCCAATCCTCTTTTAATACCACGAGATCAGAGACCAACCATTCACCATGATAATCTGCTGGCATAGGGTTGATCAGCACCGTCATTTTAGGTGCTTGAGTTTGTGTTGGTCGGCTTTCATTAAATGAGAACATGGCACCGCTCTGTCTTGATTGGACTAGCACATCACCCGAGAAACTGGCGCCTGTAATGGTCAGCTCACCAGGTTGGTCGGCAATAATGGCATAATTGCGTTCAATCACCCGATAACGACGACCATTAACAATTTCAGTGCTGTCTTTATCTTCTCCAAGCTGCTTTATTTGTGCACCTTCAAGATCAGGGGCATTTAGCACGCCACGTTGTAGCTCTAGCGCTAAATAGAGCTTCACCTTATACGTTAGCATTTGGCCTACATAGGCCTCATCGCTAGAGATATTTGCTCGCATAAAGATATCTTGCATCTGTTGGGGCTGAGAGCCTGTTTTCAATACAGATAAAGAGATGGGGTTAGAGCTAATACCCTCGATATTAAATGCAGGAATGACTAGGTTTCCGCTGTTTTTAGGTGAAAGCAGTACCTGCCAACGCGTTTCGTTACTGGCATCAAAGTTCATGATTTTTTTACTGCGGCTGATACTGGTTCGGCCAACAATAAAGTCTTTCTGCAGTGATGAGGTATCGAGTTTGCCACTGTTGAGATCGTCATCAGCAGTTACAGTCAGTACCAAGGTCTCTCCTTCCATCACCGGATTACGGTCAACAGAGGCTTGCAGTTGGGTTATCGCGCTCGCTGGAAAAGCGGTTGTAATGGCGATGATCGCTAAAAGAAAAATATGCCGTATTACCACTGTTCGATTTCCTTAGAATTGATGCCTTGTTGGCGACGTTTCTGGTATTCAAGTTGCATTTTATTACGCAGTAAGACTTGGGGATCATCAGCGATTGCACGAAGAGCTCGTTCCATTTCTGGTGGCAAAGGCTCATCCGTTACGATTGTGCTTGCAACTGCTTGCTCCGATCCTGCTTCTGGCTGGCCAGCGTCTTGATTGGCCTGTGCCTCTGCTTTTGCTGATTGATCTTGTTGCTCTTGCTCTTGCGCTTTATCTGCCTCAGCGTTTTGTGTTATTGAGTCAGCCTCAGCCTGCATCTCAGCATCGTTATCAGCCTTAGTTTGATTCGAGGTTTGTTGTTCAGACGCTTGCTGATCTTGTTCTTGTTGAGAAGGTGAACTTTGCTCACCTTTATCCTCAGACTGCTGTGACTGTTGCTCTTGAGATTGGCTGTCTTGTGGTTGATTATCACTAGATTGCTCATCTTTGGATTGCTCATCTTTGGATTGCTCATCTTTGGATTGCTCATCTTTGGATTGCTCACTGTCTGATTGGCCATCTTGTGACTTGTCTTGTTGAGATGGGTCTTGTTGCGACTGGTCATCTTTTGGTTGCTGCTCAGGCTGATCACTATTTTGTTGTTCTTGTTGCTGTTGGAGCTTTTTAGCTAACGCTAAGTTACTCTGCGCTGCATCAAACTGCGGTTTCTTATCTAAGGCTGACTGGTAGCGCAGCTGCGCTTGCTCGTATTGGCCCAGTTGCATTAAGACATTGCCTTGATTATATAAACCATTGGCTGAGCTATCTTGCTCAAATGCGCTGAGTGCTTGCTCGTATTCGCCCGCCTTATAAAGCGCACTCGCTTGCCATTGTGGGTCGACAAATTGCGCTGCAGCAGTTTGATAGTCATCAGCTTGGTAAGCCTGCATGGCTTGCTGATCTTGGGTTTGCCACAGGTCGTCCCATGCACTGGCATAGGCTTGCTCACTGGGCTGGATAAGCAGAAGAAGGGCAAAGGTGGCAATCATACCGTTTCTAAAACTCAGTAGGGCAGGTAATAGCAGTAGTAGCGCAAAATAGGGCCCTAAGTCCTGCCATGTTTCGCCTTCAAGATCACTGGCTTTGGTGTCTTGTGTCGTGGCGAGCCATTGCTTTATTTGAGTGATCCCCGAACCGTCAGCTCGGCTTGGCACTAGTATGCCGTTAGCGTCGGTCGCTAACTCTTTTAGCAGGGCATAATCTGTTTTAGCGACAACAATTTGATTGGCGTTATCACGTAATAGCTGACCATCGGGTAGCTTTATCGGTGAGCCCTGTTGGCTACCAAACGCAATAATCGCTAGCCGATATGGACTGCCTTTTAGTACCGACTCGGCGCGCTTAAATTGAGTACTAGTGATCCCGTCAGTAAATAAAATAATATCACCTCGAACATGCCCACCCTGACTTAATAAAGATTGCGCCTGAGTGATAGCTGCTTCAAGGTTTGACCCCTTAATTGGCATAATGCTAGGGGTTAGTGTGGGTAAAAGGTTAAGCAGGGTCGCTTTATCTCGCGTTAGTGGGCTAATGGTAAATGCGTCACCTGCATAGGCAATTAAACCTGTTTCACCGTCAGGCAATTCATCGATAAGATCCGTTGCTCTAAACTTTGCTTGAGTTAAGCGGTTAGGAGCTAGGTCATTAGCATACATCGACAGTGACATATCCATAACGATAACTCGCCCTTGAGCTGACTCAAATACCGGCAGTGCTTTTTTCTCAAAGGCGGGGCCGGATAATGCAAATACTGCGATAAGCCATGCGATAGCCAAATAAGTAATGTTATTGTGTTTTTTCTTAATCGAACCACCAACCAGTACTTTAGCCAGATGTGGTGCAATATAATGGTTCCAGCTAGAGCTTGCGGTTTTACTTCTATATAAAAACAGCAGTAGCAAGCCTAATGGGATCAGCGCAAGGAACCATTCAGGACGTAAAAAATGCATGGTTAACGTCCTCCTTTGATTGGGTTAGATTTGGTTCTAATCGATTTTGTTCGAAACAATGAGACCTGACTCAGTGATATGAAAATCGAGGTTAACAGCGCCAGACATAGCGGCCAGTAAAATAGTTCTGCTTGTGGTCGATAACTTAATTGATCTCGAGTCACGGGTTCAAGGGTATCTATCACTTGATAGATCTGCTCAAGCTCTTGGGTATTGCGTGCTCTAAAATATTGGCCACCGGTTGTTTTAGCAATTTGCTGTAATTGAGATTCGTCTAAATCCATTGATGGATTGACCCTCTCTTTACCAAATAGGGTTCGGCGCTCCATGACATCGGCACCCACTCCTATGGTGTAAATAGTGATCCCTCTTTTCTCGGCGATTTGCGTCGCTTGCTCGGGAGAAATTGCTCCAGCGTTGTTTGAGCCATCAGTCAGTAAGATTAAGACGCGATTACTCTGCTGGACTTTGTCAAAGCGTTTCACCCCAAGTGCGATGGCTTCGCCTATAGCGGTTTGCTTACCGACTAAGCCGATTTGCGCTTCTTTTAAGTATTGCGCAACGGTGCGTCTATCTTGGGTTAACGGAGATTGCAAATATGCATGGTCAGCAAACAGGATAAGCCCTATTCGGTCACCTTTTCTACGTTCAATAAAGTCACTGATCACATGTTGAATAAGGGTAAAACGGTCAACGGCTTTACCGTCCAGCACCATATCCTCTATTTGCATACTGCCAGAGAGATCGACCGATAACATTAGATCACGGCCTTTACTGGGTAGCTCAATGGCTTCACCAACCCATAAAGGGCGGGCGCAGGCTAACACGAGTAAGCACCATACAATCCAATAGCGTTTACGAGTACCCTGGCTTTTTTCGCTCGCAGCGACTTGATTAGGTAAGCTGGCACCGGGCAAAATTAAATGGCCGCCAAGCTGTTGTGTCTGCAGCTTCTTTCTAAAAATGAGCGGTAGAGGTAACAGTAGCAATAGTAATGGCCAGGCAAGCGTTAACATGGGCTTACCTCGTTGTTAATTTCATTGTGTGTTTTACCTTGCTTATTGGTAAGCGGTAAGGCGGCTTTTAACCAGTTTTGAGCATGTAACTTAAGCGCTTGCTTGTCTTTATCGCTGAGGCTTGATGGCTGAAAACGCGTCGCTAGTAATCGGCACAGTTCATCTTGAGGATTCGTCACTTGCGCGTTAAGCCACTGATACCAATCATCACCACTGAGTTGGGCAACTTGGCTACGAGCCCAATAGCTGATGGCGGCCCGCTTTAGCAAGCTGCTAATCTCTGAGGCATATTGCTGATTGTGAATATCGAGTGTGGCCAGTTCAGCCAATGCAGCACGTTTTGCAGCACGGTGTTGACGACGCTTTATTAGCCAGACAGAGGCAAGCATAACAAGCACCAAGATGCTAAACAGTGCAAGCCAATAACCGTATGCTAATGGCCAGAGGCCTATTTCGACAGGTGTTTGAATATCTTGCATCGAGGCAAGTGCGGGATTAACAGGATTGGTCATTTATCTAAGCGTCCCTAATTGCTGATTAAGGCGTTGCCCTGCATCGATAATACGGGTTTCAACATTAAGCTTTTGCATCATTTCAATAAATTGGTTTTGTAAATTTTGTTGATTAGCTAGCCATTGCTCGTAACTGTTTCTGTCAATAATGAGCTCTTTTGAACCCTCTCTCACAGGCAGCTGAAAGTGCTTAGGCAGTGACAATTGGCCTTGACGTAGTGGATCGGTGACTAAAAAGGCCCCCATATCACAGTGACGCTTTAAGTCCGATAGGGCAGCTAAGCATCCGGGCGTAAAATGACTACCGTCGGAGATTATCCAGATTAATGAACCTGGTTTGGCAAGCCGACGTAATCTTTGACAAGCTTTAGCTAAATGATCGGGCTCTGGTTCTTGCTCAGCAATATTTCTCAGTTGATTTTCATGCAGTTTTTTTATGGCAGAGATAACTTGCAATATGCCTTGTTGGCGACTTCTTGGTTTAAGCTCGATATGCTCCTCTTCGGTGGCAATTAATGCTCCTAAGCGGTCACCGTGTAATATCGCGCTCCAACCAAGTGTCGTGGCAAGGTGAGCGGCTTGCACAGATTGCAACATTAAGCTCGAGCCAAAATAGAGACTATGGCTAAGATCGAGCAATAGCAGAACAGGGCGTTCGCGCTCTTCAACAAATAACTTGGTGTGCGCTTTGCCAGTCCTTGCCGTGACACGCCAATCAATGGTGCGAACGTCATCACCGCTTTGGTAGTGACGCACCTCCGCAAACTCCATGCCTCGGCCCTTAATCAAGCTGGCGCGATGGCCTGATAGACTGGCTTTGGCTTTTGAGCGTTTTTCTGGCAAAGCTTTCGCTAGGCTTTGGCAAGCAAGTAACTCTTTTTCAGTAATATTAATGCCATCGCTAAACAATGGCAGCTGTGTATTGACCATTAAGGGACCGCAACTTGAGAAAGAATATGATTGATCACATCGTCGGCACTGACGCCATCAGCTTGTGCTTGATAGCTCAATAGCAGGCGGTGGCGCAGCACGTTAGGCGCAACGGCTTGAATATCTTCGGGTGAAACAAAGTCTCGTTCGTACAGGTAGGCACGTGCTCGCGCGCAGCGCTCAATTGATAAGGTTGCACGAGGGCTCACGCCGTATTCAAGCCAGCTGGCAAGTTCCTGGCTATAAGCCTCAGGCTTGCGTGTCGCCATAATGATATCGACGATGTATTTCTCTAGTGGCTCAGCGAGATAAATTTGTAATGCGTGCTCTCTGGCGGCAAAAATATCAGCTTGAATAATGGGCTCAACGCGGGGCATTTCTTGTTTAAGCGCCTCATTACGAGACATACGCATGATCTCAAATTCAGTTTCTGCGCTTGGGTAATCTAGATTCAAATGCATTAAGAATCGGTCTAGTTGTGCCTCAGGTAACGGATAGGTACCTTCGTTTTCTAGTGGGTTTTGTGTCGCCATCACTAAAAAAAGTTCTGGCAGTTGATAGCTGTGCTTACCCACAGTGACTTGCCCTTCAGCCATTGCTTCTAATAAAGCTGACTGTACTTTGGCTGGCGCACGGTTAATCTCATCGGCCAAGATAAGGTTATGAAAAATTGGGCCCGCTTCAAATTCAAAGGTTGCCGTTTGAGCACGGTAAATATCGGTACCGGTTAAATCCGCTGGTAACAAATCCGGGGTAAATTGAATACGGTGAAAATCCCCTTCGACGCCATCACACAGTGCTTTTACTGCGCGGGTCTTGGCAAGGCCTGGTGGGCCTTCGACCAATAGGTGCCCATCGGCAATTAATGCAATTAGTAGATTCTCGGTGAGAATAGGCTGTCCTAGAATGACAGTATTTAAGTATTCGCGTAACGCGTGAAATCGACTCAAAGGCATGATGCTACTCGGTTTATTTAAAGTTAGTTAGATATAGACCAACGACATAGTAGAAAATTCCTTAAGGGTTTGGCTAGTGCCAATTTACCGTTAGGCTGATAAGTCATCATATTGGCATGACCAAAGTCCCCTTTAAGAACGTCCTTTTTTGCTACATTTAATCGTTAATGAGTAAAAACATAGACAACAGTTATTGAGTTTTTATCCATTAATATTTGTTAATTAAAAAGTTTTGGATATATTTAAGGCAAAAAAACAAACAAGTGTTTAAAACTTTTCAGTAAGAAGTTAGAATCAGATCACACTTTAAATGGTCAGACCTGTTTAATTGAAGGCAAATAGGTTTCTCAAGGATATAAGAAAGCGTGCAGCCATAGGTTAGCAAGCAGAATAAGAGGGCGAAAAATGAGTGATAGACAACAGGTGACGAATGCGCGAGGCGAGAGAATCGCGATTGTTTCGGGTTTACGTACACCATTTGCAAAACAAGCTACGGCTTTTCATGGGGTGTCTGCGTTAGATATGGGCAAGATGGTGGTTAACGAACTGCTTTCTCGTTCAGAGCTTAATCCTAAAGAGATCCAGCAGCTTGTTTATGGGCAAGTTGTGCTAATGCCAGCTGCGCCCAATATTGCTCGTGAAATTGTGCTAGGCACCGGTATGGATGTCAGTACTGATGCTTATAGTGTCACACGTGCTTGTGCGACCAGTTTTCAATCCACCGTCAACGTGGCCGAGTCGATCATGACGGGTAATATGGATATCGGTATTGCTGGTGGGGCAGACTCTTCTTCTGTAGTACCAATAGGCGTCTCAAAAAGACTGGCTCACGCTTTAGTTGATCTAAATAAAGCACGCAGTTTTGGCCAAAAACTCGCTATTTTTCGCCGCTTAGGCCTCAAAGATTTACTGCCAGTGCCACCGGCAGTTGCCGAGTATTCGACTGGCTTGTCTATGGGGCAAACTGCGGAGCAAATGGCAAAGACTTACAATATCAGCCGCGCCGACCAAGATGCATTAGCTCACCGTTCACATACACTTGCAACGGAAACTTGGAATGCAGGTAAATTGGCTGAAGAAGTGATGGCAGCACATGTCCCGCCTTATAAGTCATTTATCGACCGTGATAATAATATTCGTGAGAACTCAACCCTTGAGTCTTACGCTAAGCTGCGTCCTGCTTTTGACCGTAAACACGGCTCAGTGACAGCAGCTAACAGTACACCATTAACAGACGGCGCATCAGCGGTATTGCTGATGAGTGAAGGCCGCGCTAAAGCGTTAGGTTACACACCGATTGGCTATATCAAGAGTTATGCTTTTACAGCCATCGATGTTTGGCAAGACATGCTAATGGGACCTTCATATGCAACACCACTCGCGCTTAAACGTGCGGGGATGGAACTTGAAGATTTAACCTTGATTGAGATGCATGAAGCGTTTGCGGCGCAGACGCTAGCCAATATGCAGATGTTCGGTTCGAAGAAATTTGCTGCAGAAAAACTGGGGCGCAACCGTGCGATTGGTGACATCGACATGAGTAAGTTTAACGTGCTTGGTGGCTCGTTAGCTTATGGTCATCCATTTGCCGCTACTGGCACACGTTTGGTGACTCAAGTTTGTCATGAGCTTAAACGACGTGGTGGTGGAACGGGTCTCGCAACAGCATGTGCTGCGGGTGGCTTAGGTGCTGCAATGATAGTAGAGGTGGATTAATCACATGGAAAAGACATTTAATTTAACGCGTCGCGATGACGGTATTGCCATTTTAACTATGGATGTACCAGGCGAAACCATGAATACCCTGCGCAGTGAATTTGGACCTGAAATCAGTGATGTACTTGCTGAAATCAAAGCTGATGTTAACATTAAAGGCTTGGTATTAGTCTCGGGTAAAAAGGACTCGTTTGTTGCTGGTGCCGATATTTCTATGCTTGATGCTTGTGAAACTGCAGCAGATGCAAAGCAGTTATCTCAGCAGGGCCATGTGGTATTTAATGAACTTGAAAGTTTATCGATCCCAGTTGTAGCTGCTATTAACGGCGCTTGCTTAGGTGGTGGCTTAGAGCTCGCTTTAGCTTGTCATAAGCGAGTATGTTCACTTAACCCAAAAACCATGATGGGCGTACCTGAAGTTCAATTAGGTTTACTTCCTGGCGGCGGCGGTACCCAGCGTTTACCGCGTTTGGTTGGCGTAACCACTGCGCTTGATATGATGTTAACCGGTAAGCAACTTCGCCCTAAACAAGCATTAAAAATGGGCTTGGTTGATGATGCGGTGCCTGATTCAATTTTACTGCGTACAGCTGTAGAAATGGCTTTAGCGGGCAAACGCCCTGCGAAGAAAAAGCAACAGTCATTGATGAATAAAATGCTTGAAGGGACAAGTGCTGGTCGTAACATTATTTTCGATCAAGCCGCAAAGCAAGTCGCGAAAAAGACCCAAGGTAATTATCCCGCTCCGGCAAAAATAATTGACTGTGTGCGCCAAGGCATGGCTAAGGGCATGGTCAAAGGGCTTGAAGTTGAAGCGAGTCATTTTGCCGAACTTGTGATGTCGAAAGAATCGGAAGCGCTGCGTAGTATCTTTTTTGCGACCACTGAGATGAAAAAAGAGACTGGCGCCGGTGATGTAGAGCCTAAGCAAGTCAATAAGGTCATGGTACTTGGTGGTGGACTAATGGGTGGTGGAATTGCCTCGGTGACGACAACTAAGGCTAAGATCCCTGCTCGAGTTAAAGATATCAGCGAAACAGGGCTGAGTAACGCATTGGCATATGCGTACAAACTGCTAGACAAAGGTGTTAAACGCCGCCATATGACACCTGCCGTTCGCGATAATTTGATGGCGTTGATGACAACCACGACAGAATATAAAGGCATTAAAGATGCAGATATTGTTGTCGAGGCTGTTTTTGAAGACTTAGCGCTGAAGCATCAAATGGTTAAAGATGTAGAGCGTGAGTGTGGTGAACATACTATTTTTGCTTCAAATACCTCCTCTTTGCCAATTGGCCAAATTGCTGAGGCGGCTAGCCGTCCAGAAAATGTTATTGGTCTACACTATTTCTCGCCGGTTGAGAAAATGCCGTTAGTCGAAGTGATTGCCCATGAGAAAACGTCGGCAGAAACGATTGCGACCACAGTAGCATTTGCTAAAAAGCAAGGTAAAACACCGATTGTGGTTCAAGATGGCGCAGGCTTTTATGTAAACCGTATTCTTGCGCTCTATATGAACGAAGCCGCTCAGCTGTTGTTAGAAGGACAGAGCGTTGAGCACCTCGATAAAGCATTAGTGAAGTTTGGTTTCCCCGTTGGACCAATGACGCTCTTAGATGAAGTCGGTATTGATGTTGGTGCTAAAATCTCACCGATTCTTGAAAAAGAGCTAGGTGAACGATTTAAAGCACCAGCAGCATTCGATAAGCTTTTAGCCGACGATAGAAAGGGCCGTAAGAACGGTAAAGGTTTCTATCTCTATGGTGGAAAGAAAAAAGCGAAACAAGTTGATGAAAGTGTTTATACGGTTCTAGGATTAAAGCCTGGCGTTGATACTGAAGCGACTGAGGTCGCGCAGCGCTGTGTGGTACAGATGCTAAATGAAGCGGTACGATGCTTAGAGGAGAACATTATTGCTTGCCCAAGAGATGGTGATATTGGTGCGATTTTTGGTATAGGTTTCCCACCTTTCCTCGGCGGACCTTTCCATTATATTGATACGCTAGGCGCTGCTAACTTAGTTAAGATCTTAGAAAATTACAAGTCTAGATATGGTAGTCGTTTTGAGCCCTCTGTTAAACTGAAGCAGATGGCGCAGGAGGGAACGCGCTTCTTCAGTTAGGCTGAAGCGCTACACCCCATAATAGCCTTACAAAGCGGCCACTATCTCTGTTACAAGGAGAAGTGCGCCGCTTTTATATTTTCTACTAGTCTATTTTTGGGCAATTGTTTCGAGTCGTTGCTCTCAACCTAGAGATCGTAATGTAGAGCACTATCAATTTAGTACTATCAATTTAGTACTCTTAATTTAGTACTCTTAATTTAGTACTCTTAATTTAGTACTCTTAATTTAGTACTTTCAATTTTGAGTTCTCAAGCTAGTGCCCCCAAGCAGGCCTTAACTCAAATAGCCTAAAAAACACTCTCATTCATTTAATTTAGTCTATATAATGGGCAATCGGTTGTCAGCCTTTTAAGGGCGAGCTTATTGGTTGTGGGGTGTAGATAAGTGCTATTGGCTATGGTATTGATATTAATCTGTTCGGGCTATTTCTTAGGTAACTCAGCATTTAAAGCTGGTCTTCCGGTTAGGCGTTGGGCGTTTGCTGGTGCATTATTAGGGCCCGCAGCCTATCCTCTGTTTAACTCTCATAAACAGCTTGCATACCGTAAAGCTATGGGCAAGCAGGGTACCTCAATCGCTTTGTGAGCGCTCAGATTGAGACGTTAACGTTTATTGAGATAACAAAAAAGGAGCATATGCTCCTTTTTCTGTCATTTAACTAATCAGCCCTTTCTGCTAAGAGGTACTTAGTAAAGCACATAGTAAGTTACTTAGCTAAGCTGCTTAGTTCCACCAACCTTTAGCTGGGATAACTTCTAAATGGTTCAGTCCTTCCGGCAGTTGAACCTTTTTACGAGCAGGTTTTGCTAATCCAAGTGCTTTCATCAGTGAATCAAACATAATCATACTCCTCAATATTTTTATCCGCTTGCTTAGTTCCACCAACCTTTAGCTGGGATCACTTCTAAATGGCTTAAGCCCTCAGGCAACTGTACTTTTTTACGAATAGGTTTATCAAAACCAAGTGCCTTTTTGATTGAATCAAACATAGTCATATCCTCAATTAAGCTGTTGCTTGGTTGATGTACTTGATATGTGGGAAACCAGCGGTCTGTAAAGGCTTAAACTTGATGTTTGGGATACCAGCAGTTTGTACAGGCTTAAACTTGATGTTTGGGATACCAGCAGTTTGTACAGGCTTAAACTTGATGTTTGGGATACCAGCAGTCTGTACAGGCTTAAACTTGATGTTTGGGATACCAGCAGTCTGTACAGGCTTAAACTTGATGTTTGGGATACCAGCAGTTTGTACAGGCTTAAACTTGATGTTTGGGATACCAGCAGTCTGTACAGGCTTAAACTTGATGTTTGGGATACCAGCAGTTTGTACAGGCTTAAACTTGATGTTTGGGATACCAGCAGTCTGTACAGGCTTAAACTTGATGTTTGGGATACCAGCAGTTTGTACAGGCTTAAACTTGATGTTTGGGATACCAGCAGTCTGTACAGGCTTAAACTTGATGTTTGGGATACCAGCAGT
>NZ_JBRILW010000045.1:0-11587 GCF_052977125.1 Shewanella sp. 30m-14
CAGATAGCAAATCACAGATAGCAAATCACAGATAGCAAATCACAGATAGCAAATCACAGATAGCAAATCACAGATAGTAAGCCAACAAGGAATAAGTTGAATAATGAAATGGAAATTACTGGTTATCTCATGTGTCACGATAAGCATCATCGGCGGCTATTATGTTTATAGCCGTGATAGCAGCGAGAAAAAACTGGCACAAAATATTAGCCCAACAATTTCCACACCGGTGAGCATTAATGAAATAACTGTTCAGCAGCAAACGATTAAAGCCCCCCTTTCGAATAAAACCTTTCAAAAAACTAAGCTACAGCAACTTTCTTCTGCGCACGCTCAATGCCAAAAACGATTCCACAACTTTAGCGAGCAAGTTACTGATGTCCACAGTGGGATAATTGCAGCACTAGAACAAGAGTTGAGGCAAGGTAAAACTGAACGCGAACTGCTTTCCTTTCAGAGTCAATACCAAACATTCTACGATAGTTATCAGGACTTGCTAATTGAAGCTAAAATCAATATCGAAAAAAACAAGTACTCTATCACTCGAGCTAGCTCCATTTTAAAAGACTGGAGTGGAATGTCGGTCATTGAAGGGGTTAATGTCGATACTATTGATGTGTTGGTTACAGCACTAAAGCCATTAGAGAATGAACAACATGGGCTGGGTATGTCGATATCCTTAGCGCAAGATATAAACAAAGCAGATATCTATGCCCTACTTGATAATACAGACAATTTTACAACCTATTTAGAGTCTCCCCTTTATATTGCCGACAGCGCTGTTTTATCACCATCAATTCTATTTATCTTAACTGCTGAATACCTTAACCTAGAAGAATATAAGCAAGTAGTGACCTTGCAATCATTTACTGTCAACGACGTCGCGGTGGCATTAAAAAATAATATGGCGACCGAATACTTATTTCCGTTGCTTGAGCAAACACAATCATTAACTGACTTTCCTATTTTTGCTCAAGGGCAATTCGATACCTATGAAAATCTAGCTGATATTGCAGTCGCTAATTTTAATGTTGATGCATTAGCGTTACTCAACAAATACGGTGTTAAACCGATTAATGAGCCAGGCATATTAACAGCAATGGACATAGCCATATTGAATTTGCCCCGTAGTGATGCTGAGTACATTAAACTCAAATCCGATGCAAATAAAATGCTCGACACGCTGAGTTACCTGAAAGTTCAAGGTTATAAAGCCCACGGTAGTATTAGCCTGAACGGCACAGGCATAAGCTTTAGCCCGCCGCCCAAAGGTTTCTTTCATAGCGACATGGTTTCTAATGCTAAGTTAAAATCGCTTCTTAATAGCATCCCCCTCATAGATAAAAGCTTTAATGTAAAACAGCGTGAGGTAGATGACTCCGTTATCTCGCTTGCCATTGTTGAAGCAAAAAATAAACAAATGACAATGAAGCGAAAGTCAGAGCAATGCGCATCAGTAAAGCAGCAGTTACTTGCTGAACAAAGTTTTGAAGGAAGGGATAGGGCCTATGACATCATTGATGAGATAAAGAAGGATCCCGAGCACATAAAAGAACGACTACATGAAATTGATCCTGTACTTGTCGGTATTTGGCAAGAGCTTGAACTTAACTATAAACGTGCGCCATTAAATTCAGACTCTAGTGATAGGTTCAAACGTTTATTAGCAGACGGAAAAACAGAGCAAGCGCTTGAATACAATGAGCAAACTCCACTGACACAATCACAAACAGATGCCATATTTCATTATATACTTCATGTCGATATCGAATTCCTGTCAGCATGGAATGTAAGAATTTCTCCTCAAATGCCATCAAATTTACTCCCACTCAAAGCTCTTCCAATTGAAAAATGGCAAGACTTATTACATCAAGGTTTTGATTTTTCGATAATAGACCAATCAGGAAATGATGTATTTATGGCTGCGGCTTTACACTCACCACAAGCTATCCAATTTTTAGTCGACAACAATTTTAAATTAAATTCAGATAAATATGGATTAGATGCCCTCGACTTACTATTAGAGCTTAGCTCTGAAAATGGTCAGTTACACGAGAGTTTGCCAAAACTTATCTCGCTCTACCCAAAATTTCGTGCCAGTCATTACGCTAGGGTAGCAAGAATAAAGAAATTCTTGCCAGAAGAGTATCAACAACTCATCACGATAGATAACGCCCTTACCCCGATAGCAGGCACAGAGTTAAATACGTTTAGAAGCCGATATTTTTAATAAGAGAGGAATTTAGACCTCAACAGGAAATAGAAAAAAATACGGTTAATAGCGATGAAATAGAGCGCGTTCAATTATTACCAATCAAAAAGCACACAGCCTTTTTTAAAAAACAAAAATGCCGCCTTACTAAGTACTCGTTTACGTACATAGTAAGGCGGCATTTTATTAGGCAGCTCATTAACAATAAATGCTAATGCTAACCGGGTACATCAACATTCAACTCTCAACTAAAGAGTCTCAAAGTCATCAACGTTGATTGCCGCTAAGCGTAACTCATTCGCCTTAACTAATTGTTGATGTTCATCAGAACTAATCAAGGAGATCTCGAGCGCCGAGTCAAATAAGGCAATAGGTTGTAGTTTTGCAGGTAAACTGCCATCCCTTTGTGCTTGCTTAAGTTTCTTATACAGAGCTTTGCATGAATGCTTGGCAATAAATGCTTTCTCAACTTCTGCAATACCGCCAGTGTCACCATCAAAATCTGGACACAAGAAGGTTAACCGCTCCCGCGCAGGACAAGGTTTGCTCATAGAGTTAACCAGAACGATTGATAGCTTATCGCTTGCGTCTTTAAAGCGATTTCCAAGCGGAAAGATTAACGCGCGCAGTAATAGGGCTACACCACGGTTAGGGAAGTTACGGATCGCTTCATCTAATGCTTTTGCTGCTAAGTGCAAACGCGTTGCCATAACATGGCGAACTGCAGGTAAATCATCAAACTGACGACCATTATCTTCAAATAACTTTAAGGTTGCAGAACCAAGATATAGCTGACTTAATACGTCACCCATTCGGGCACTAAGCATTTCTTTACGTTTTAAATCGCCGCCTAAAATAAGCATAGAAACGTCAGTCATCAGGGCTAAGCCTGCTGATAAACGGTTCATATCTTTATAATACTGCTTTGTTTCACCACTTACGGGTGATTGAGAAAGGCGACTACCCGTTAGCGCATTAGCAAATGCACTGAAAGCATTACGGATCGCATAACCGATGTGGCCTAATAGTAGATCGTCGAAACGCTCAAGACCTTCATTGGTATCTTTCATGCCAGCGGCTTCCATCTCTGCCAACACGTATGGATGACAACGTGTTGCGCCTTGACCGAAGATCATCAAGCTTCTGGTTAAAATATTGGCCCCTTCTACCGTAATAGAGATAGGGAGCGCCATGTAACCGTAGCCTAAATAATTCTTAGGACCAAGCTGGATCCCTTTACCTGATTGGATATCCATCGCATCATCAATGACCTTACGTCCAAGTTCAGTCATGTGATATTTTGCAATCGCCGTGACCACAGAAGGCTTAACTTTTAAGTCAATGCCCGTTGTGGTTAAACGCCTTGCTGCTTCAAGCTGATAAGTATTGGCAATAATCCGTGCTAACGCCTCTTGTACCCCTTCAAAATGGCCGATTTCGATACCAAATTGCTGACGAACAAAACTGTATGCTGTTGTCGTCTTGGTTGCCATATGACCTGATGCTGTTGAGAGCGCAGGTAATGAGATCCCGCGGCCAGCCGATAAGCATTCAACCAACATTCTCCAGCCACGACCCGCATATTGAGGACCACCAATAATCCAATCCAGTGGAATAAACACATCTTCACCACTGGTGGTGCCATTCATAAACGCCATATTTAATGGGTTGTGGCGGCGACCAATTTCAACACCAGCATGATCGGTTGGGATCAGAGCGCAGGTTATACCAATCTCTTTTGTCTCGCCAAGCAGACCATCAGGATCATACATTTGAAATGCAAGCCCCAATACATCAGCAACTGGCGCTAGCGTAATATAGCGCTTATTCCAGTTAAGTTTTAAGCCTAGTGTTTCTTCACCATTAAACTGTTGGCGACACACAATGCCAGAGTCTGGAATGGCGCCTGCATCACTGCCCGCTTCTGGGCCCGTTAATGCAAAACAAGGAATAGCACGGCCATCAGCTAGTTGCGGTAGCCAAAAATCTTTTTGCTCACTGGTGCCATAATGGGTTAATAGTTCTCCCGGACCGAGTGAGTTAGGAACCATAACCGTTACTGCAGCACTCACACTGCGACTGGCTATTTTGCTGACGATGGTAGAGTTGGCGTAAGCTGAAAACGCCTTACCGCCATACTTTTTTGGGATGATCAGCGCAAAGAAACCTTCTTTCTTGAAGTAGTCCCATAGCTCTGGTGGCAGATCTTTTCTTTCATTAACGATGTTGTAATCGTCAATCATGGTTAACGCTGTCATTACCTGATTGTCGATAAAGTCCTGCTCTTCAGAGCTCAGTGTCGGCTTACCGTAGCTATGCAGAACTTGCCAGTTAGGTTTGCCTTTAAATAGCTCCCCTTCCCACCATACATCGCCTGCTTCCATCGCTTCTTTTTCTGTATTAGAAAGCGGTGGTAGTACTTTTTTAAAAAAGCTAAATACAGGACGAGTTACTAACTGTATCCTGATATTTTTAACACTGAATACAACAACTATTGCGCCAATCAATAGTATTAATAATGTCGTAGCCATAATTTTTACATTACATCCTTAGTAAGTGGGACCGATACCCCGGCAGATAAATACGGAATAACTTTTCTAATAACTGCTTCTATATCATTGTGCTCCCCAAAATCAGCTTCTGCAATTTCAGTTAACGCATCGGCTGAGGCCATGGTGAAAACAACCGTACCTAAGGTAAAGTGTAATCGCCAAAACATCTCTGCGGGAGGAATATGAGGGGCGCTCTCAGCCACGGCTTTAACAAACAGCCCTAGATACTCGCCGTAATGCGTAGTAATGAACCAACGAAGGTGTCCCTGACTCTCAATGTAACCACGACCCAACAACTGAAGAAATGTGGTGGTACCTTCGTTTCTCAGCGCATTAAGATCGAGAAGTGGTGCAACTAACGTTGAAAAAATATCATCCAATGATGCATTCGCATTATTTTTACGAACCAAAACAATAGCGTCTGCTGCTGCAGGCATAAATACATCGAGGTAACGTGCTAATACCGCTCTGATCAGCTCTTTTTTTGAGCCAAAATGATAATTAACAGATGCAAGGTTTACTTCAGCTTTGCTTGTAATTAGTCTTAGCGAGGTTTCTGAAAATCCTCTTTCTGCAAATAATTTTTCCGCTGCATCCAGTATTCTTGTTTTCGTATCGGAGCGATTTGCCATTCCGTTGCCTTTTTCTATTTTAAACACTCGTTTAAATTAAACATTCGCTTGCTTATTGTCAAACGAAATCCCCTTAATCGTAAAAACAGACTGCTTATTGAATTGGTAATTCTGTTCCTCTGTTAATTGGCAACAAAATAAGAAAATAAACAACACAAAAACAACAAGGGATTTCAACGATGGTTATGACCTTAGCGAAAGCTTCAAAGGTATCGATGTAATCAAAGTTTTCTAAGTTTTCTGCATTGATAGCATTAACTCTAAGCACCGCAGCCTATAACAACACAGACAGTAATACCGCACCGATATAAGTCGATAAGAGTGCAGAAGCGAGAGCCAAACTGAACACCATGCTAGAAATGGGTCAGAGTAAGCCATGGCCAAAAGCGTTGGCAGCTGTTACTGGTATTCAAGAAATGGACCCCAAGGCGGTACTCGATTACTTTGACCCACTGCAAACCTGGCTAGATGAGCAAAATACTATCGCTAACCGTCAATGTGGTTGCTAATGATTAATTAGGTTTTTAAAAGCACGACAAAGTATTAGATCACGATCAATAAAAACCATTTTATCTCACATCAAAATGGCTTTTTTCTCGGGAAAGTGAATCAATGCTAGCGGATATTAACCCCTTTATGATTAGCCTCTTTGGTTTCAATTCGTTGCTGTTCAGATTTAGCCAGCATCACATAAAGCGCTCCTGTACCACCATGATGGTTTTGGGCTGTGTGAAATGCTAATACCTCATCAATCTGCGCAAGCCAAGCCACAACAAAAGACTTAGTCAAAGCGGGGATAGGTTTGGTGTTAACCCCTTTACCATGGATCACGATAATGCTGCGCTCACCACGATCCCTGCTGTGCTGCAATTGCAGGTATAACACTTCCCTCGCCTGTTTTACCTTTAGCTGTTGCAGCTCAATCTCGCGTTTAATCGGGTAACCTCCCCGACTTAAGCGTTGAAATACGGCTTCTTGAACACCATCTCGTTTAAATTCGACTATAGCGTCCGATGCGATAGGCTCAATCCCATTGATATCTGTGGTTAACTTAGCCAACTGCTCGCTCATTTCAAGCTGTTTACGCCGAGCATCTTGAGCTTGCGTCGATACCTTTTGTTCAACAATTGTCGCATTGGTATTATTTTTAAGTGGCTGAACACCTGTCATCTCTTGAAGAAAAAGATTCATTTCCTCTTCACCCATAAATCCCCCATTTACTGCGTTCACCTAACACACTGACATAGGCTCGTGAAGATGCAGATTTGATTTGCAGTCCAATTCTACACATCTTGTAAAGATCTAGTACTTTAGTTCACAGTAACCATCTATTATAGTGATATTCATTATATTATTATTTCGCCCAAATACATGCTTAAAAAAGTTGCAACAGCACTCACATTTACCTGTACTCTTTACCTTAGTTTCTTCCAAGTCGCCTTAGCAGATGATAACGAAGCACTTAACGCCGTCTATGGGCAATTTAGTGAAGCTTTTAATGAACTTGATGCAAGTATCATGGAGTCTATCTACTCTGAAGATGCCTGCTACATCCCCGAAAGCCAAGATGAAGAAATTACTTTAGGACGCGATAATATTGTTGCCCTTTACCAAACTTTTTTTGGCAAGATTAAGCATAAGAATGCCAAAATTGAAGTCGATTTTAGAGTGATCGAACGTAACATCGAAGGGTCGAGTGCTACAGATGTCGGTTACTATCTGATTCGTTTTCACCCCCCCATTGATAACGAAGAGCCAAGCAGTGAATTTGCAGGTAAGTTTGTTGGAGTATCCAACAAGAAAAGTGACGGTAAGTGGTATTTGACTGTTGATACCAACAACCGCGCCGAAGCTTCGTTTTATTATAATGCCAAGCCAAGTCCAAACCTTTATTATGGTCGCCAATTTCCAGCATTAAGCCAAAACTCAATAACCAATATCAACAACCAACAGTAACCAGTAACTTACAATCAATGACCATGACAAACCTTAATTCAGACACCGATAAACTGTGCCCTTGCTGTTCAGGCAACGTATATCAAGATTGTTGCCAGCCACTTCACCTAAAAACGCAAATTGCACAGAGCCCAGAACAATTAATGCGCTCAAGATTTAGTGCTTTTTATCTAAAGCAATTTGATTATTTAATCGCAACCCACCATGTCGATTATTTAAATGGGCTTACAGTACAAAACCTTGCACAAGAGCCGCTACCTCAATGGTTGGGCTTAGAGATTGATGCAAGTCAGCAAAATGACAGTCAGGGTAAAGTAACCTTTCAGGCTTGGTATCAATTGGATGATGAACTGGATGCCATTCATGAATGCTCAAGCTTTATCAAACAGAATGAGAAATGGTATTACACGCAAGGTGAGCACAAAGATGTGGTCTTTCCGAAACGCAATGACAAGTGTATCTGCCAAAGTGGTAAGAAGTTTAAGCAGTGCTGTGGTAAATAATCCGCTTTAATGAACTGCGGCTGCTTTTTCCAAAAATTGGCCAAACTCAGAGACACGTAACGCAGGGCTATATAAGAACCCTTGAGCCTGATGACACAGGTGTTTAGCGAGAAACTGCTCTTGCTCTTTTGTTTCAACGCCTTCGGCGGTGAGCGAAATATTTAATGCCGATGCCATTGCGATAATCGCACTGACGATTTCACGGCTCTCATGGCTCACCGACAGATCGGATATAAATGAACGGTCAATTTTAAGTTTACTAATCGGAAATTGCTTCAGATAGCGCATAGAGCTATAACCAGTGCCAAAGTCATCGATAGCGAGACCGACGCCTAATTCTGCCAGCTCATGACATAAATTAGTCGCTGAGCGAATATCTTCCATTAACTCTGTTTCGGTGATCTCAAGGATCAGGCTATTCGGTTTTAGCCTATAACGTGTTACCAACTCCCAAACTTGCTCAAATAATGATCCACTAAAAAACTGTCTCGCCGATACATTTACGTGCATCGAGATATCTATTTGATGACGTTGCCATAAATTGAGTTGTTTACAAGCCGCTTCTAACACCCAGGATCCTATGTCGTTAATAAGCCCTGTTTGTTCTGCAATATCAATAAAAGCCCCAGGATACAGCACACCTTTCTTTGGGTGGTGCCAACGAATTAATGCTTCAGCGCCGATATAGGATTGTTTCTTTAAGTCTTTCAACGGTTGGTAATAAAGCTCAAATTGTCGACCTTTAATCGCAACGGCAAGGTCTCTTTCTATCTGAGCATCTTCTTTAAAAGCATTCAGCAATGCTGAGTTAAATACCTGTATGGCATTACCTTGCTTTTTTTTCGCATATTGAAGCGCGATATCTGCACACGTTAAAGAGGACAACTGCTGTTCAATTGAGGCTAGTGCAACACGTGCTAACGCGGGTTTGGGCTCTATCTGCTCAATGCCTATGGTAATCGGAGCTTCAAGTTGTTTGTATAATCGTTCTGTTAACTGTTCGATAAGTACTTCATCGAGATCAGTTTCAAATAAAAGACCAAACTCATCACTGCCAATCCGAGCGACATCAGAGATCTGGTTAATCTCAGCAAAATGGCGCATTCGTCTTGCGACTTCGATTAACATGATATCGCCATTAGCGTGACCATAAGTATCGTTAAAGCGCTTAAAGCCTCGAAGATCGATAAGTATTAAATGCCCTGCACGAGCTTTCTTAAGTACTTTGCTAAAATGCGTACGGTTATAAAGACCTGTTAGTCCACAGCGCCAGGCTAAACGGAGCAACTCGGTTTGATGATTGTGCTGTTCAGTGCAGTTTTCTGCATTAACCAATGCAAAATGATTGCCTCTGTCAGAGATAAACCGTTTTACAGAAAAGCGCATCCAGTAAGATGTACCGTCATGGCGCTCAAGACTGACCTCTTCTTCAGAGCTCTCCCCAATACGGGCTTTTTTCAACACAGCATCTGATAACGCGGGATATTGCTTGAAAAAATCTAAAAAATGAATCTTACGTCCCAGAATGCGATCTTTAGGTACCTTGGTTACAGCCTCGTGCGCCTTATTGACGTACTCAATGCAGTCGGTTGCTAAATTAACGACCATCATAATTTGATCAGATTGTTCTGCGGCTGACAAAAAAAGCGTTAACCGCTCATCTTTGTCATAGCCGTATTGGGTAGCGAGTGTGAGTGCCAGTTGGTCTGCAACCTGAGAGCAAAGCTGAATTTCAGTATCATGCCATGGCTCTGAAATTTCAGTACGCTCAAGACTTAACGTGCCTTCTAAATGCCCATTGATTCGAATCGCCACTTCTAAAACTGACACAATACCCAGAGCTTGGTAATAGGGCTTAAGTTCAACCAGTCGACTATCATCAAGCGCATTTTCTGAAGAGATATGGCGCTCATCTTTGAGCTGAAGAATAAAGTTAGAACAAGATTGTGGTTTAGGGCGGATGTCAGTGGCTACATTAGGCAACATACTCAAGCGTGTAACTTGCTCTAATGTATTTGTCTCTGCCGACAATGCAGAAATCACTACACTTGAAACATTAAGCTGTTGAGAGAGTAACTCAGCGGCAATGTCTGCAGTGGCTTTAAAATCTCCTAACTGCTTTGCTTCTGAATTAACAATGTACTCCAACAATTGCTGAAATTGATGTTTCTTCACATGTCATCCTAATGAGGCAAGCAAATTGCTTACCAATGGCTTTAAATATAAAGCAAAAAAATTATTTTTATAGGGTACTAAATATAGGGTACTAGGTTACACGATTTAACGTAATTTCAGCAAGTTTAACTACAGCTATTACAAGCCATTTTCTAATTGAAATATCATTTTTTCAGCACTAAAAGAGAATGTTAGGTTGATTTTCACGCTCTGGCCTTGTAACTGCTTTTCAAAAGTTACGCCTTCGAAGCGCTGTTGTGCTTTTGCAATCACTTCTTCAGCCAATTGCTCACAATTTTCACCGTTTAACTCTAACTCTAGTACTGTATCGTACTCATCGATAACTGCACCCACATCCACAAAGCTACCACAGTCTGTACAAGTGTCATTAACCAAATTTGACTGCGCCTTTTGAATATTTTTCATCTTGATTTGTCTCTACTAAGATAATATGAATTAATGATTATATATCAGCAATTCAAAATAGAGCAGGATCATCATCAAGCTTGAGCAATAAATTCACTCATTTGTCGTTGCATAACTAATTGATCGGCAAAATGCGTCAACGTAATATTAGGCTTTGAGTTGACTTGTTGGTATCGATTACGAGTAGTCACCTCACAATTGGCCAAAACCTCTTCTAACTCTAATGCTTCATTTCTTCGAATAACTAATGCTTCTTCATTCAATACATTAGCCAGGCGAAAGGCCATCGCACCACTTGATTGGTGAACGTGACTGTTATCGACAATGACGTCATCAATATCAAGACGCGCGAGTAGTGTTTGTTGCTCAGGCAGCTCAAATTTAGCTCTAAGATCGCTAGATTGATGCGCATCGGTTTGAAATTGCGCCATATCACGAGCATCGGCAGATAACATAGACAGCAATAATCCAAACTCACCCCGTCGGTTTGAACCGATGGCATGATTTAGCCTCGAACCAAGTTGTGATTCGTTAACTAACGCACTAGTTACCTGCATAACACTCATTTTGCACAAAAATAAACCACTGAAATATATTGTTAAAACTTTATCGACTACATGAGTCATTACTTTAGGCATTTTTTGATATTCAATGACATTAATCACTATCTATCGTGCCTTTGGTTTACTTGTTTCTCATCAATCAGCTTGTAAGCTCATTGAGCTTCTAATTCATTACATTAAACATGAGCAACACTCTTCGTTGTACGATACCCCTCTCAGTCATAGGCCCATCGTGCCTATTTTTTCAACTGCTGTTACATGACTACTAACTACCTTTAGTTCATTGCTGCCCCTGCTTATTTGCTAATACGTTTTTAAACTCATAGCGATTGTTTTGGTAGCGAGCTAATTAATAATCATATTGAGCAAGAATACATCCGTAAAACAACTCGTTGTCAGTTAATTAACCAAACAGTCAGTTCTTTAGGGTTTATTTCATATTTTGGCTTTACAGGAGAAATATTTCTGACTACTATTGCCGCCGCAATTGAGGAGGGGTTCCCGAGTGGCCAAAGGGATCAGACTGTAAATCTGACGGCTCAGCCTTCGAAGGTTCGAATCCTTCTCC
>NZ_JBRILW010000046.1:0-7706 GCF_052977125.1 Shewanella sp. 30m-14
AGTGCCTTGATATTCAACAGTGTTGATCGTCAGGGTCACGGTGTCGCCATCATTAAATTCACCGGTCACCACACCGGCAACGGCGATTTGCTCACCCGATTCTTGTGCGTTGATGATGTCATCTGCGGTGATGTTCTCATCAAGGGCAATGGCCAAGTTGACCGGCGCAGTCGTATCGACGTCATAATCTTCGGTATCGGTCGCGGTGGCGCTGTTGCCTGCTAAGTCAGTGCTGGTGACGCTGGCAGTAACAGTTGTTGTTTCACCATCTACTAGAATGCCTGCATCGACAGTGGTGCTAAATCCAAGAACACTATCATTTAACTCAATGACAGTCGTGGTAATGATAGTATTGCCATCTAAGGTGAGGGTAATAGTATCACCAACTTGTGCAATACCACCTACAGTTCCGCTGAGGGTAACTGTACCAATGGCTTCATCACCATTTATGACGTTATCTGTGCCTATCACTATCTGGTTAAGGTCTATGCTCGTTTCTGCAAGAGTGTCAATAACTGCTGAATCGGAACCTGGTGCAGAGGTATTACCAGCTTGATCTGTAACTGTCGCTGTAACGATTATTTCATTACCTTCCCCAGGGGAAGGTAAAGTCAGGTCTACCGAATTTTCATCAATTTGAGCTTGAGTAAGAATGATATCGACATCATTAACAGTGAGTGTGTCTCCGGCAATCGCACCCGTGCTGGTTAAGTCGATAGTGATATCTATAGTTGATGCTTCAGCAAGTTCATCAAAGTTGATAAATGCATCATTATTTGCATCTGTAGCTATGGTTACTTGCGGTGCTCCATCAATGACTGGCGTCACTTCAAGTGTCAGTATTGCGCTCTCACCCGTATTTGTTGTGTAGGTGATGACTGGTACGCTGCCGTTCCAGTTGTCGAATGGGGTGAAGGTATAAGAACCATCTTTATTGATGACGACTATGCCGCCTTCAATTTCGGCAGGCTCACCGGCTTTGTAGGTATTACCGCTAACGCTGTATTCAGTAACGGTTAATTCGGTATCGACATCAGTGTCATTAGTGAGCACATTGCCTTCTGCTGGAGTGTCTTCTTCAACCGTATTATTGTCATTGCGTGCAATAGTTGGATCGTCTACAGGCTTAACTTCAAGCGTTAGTTCGGCACTTTCGCCGGTGTTGGTGGTGTAAGTTATAACCGGTACGTCACCGTTCCAATCATCATTTGGCGTGAATGTGTATGAGCCATCGGTGTTGATAACCAGCTTGCCACCTTCAACTTCTACTGTGCTTCCCGCTGGGTATTCTTTACCTTCAACTTCAAAAGAGCTGACGGTTAACTCATCATCTAAGTCGGAGTCGTTTGCTAGTACGTTACCTGTCGCAACTGTATCTTCATCAATAACTTGAACATCATCTTGGACGATACTCATTAAATCGTAATCTTCAGTCGTCGATGCTTGGCCACGTTCGCCATTATGGCCAAAGCCATGCACAACAGCATCAACGACGGTGTCAGCATCTAGTAATAGTTCTGAGCCTTCTACTGTTATTGAGAAGCTACCATCTTCGTTCATTAAGGTTTGGTAATTGGTACCATTTATCGTAATGACGATGATGCCTATGGTGATTGCAGCATCTGCGTTGACTGTACCGGTAATGGTAATGCTTTGTTGCCCTTCGTCATTGGTGACTAGATTATCGCCAGTGATCGGGTCAAGGTCGATGCTGACATCCGCATTTATCGGGCTATCGTTATCGAAAATACGTAATGTACCTTGTGAGTCGGCTAGTTGAGCATTGGTAGGATCGAACAAATTGATAAGCGCAAACTCAGGGTTTGGATTTTCTACAATGAGATCATCAACAATTGGCACTGTAATAAATGCCGTGGTTTGTCCTGGTAGGAAGGTAACAGTGCCTGAGACTGCGATAAAGTCTTCACCAAAGAGTGCCGATAGCTCTTCACTAGAATAACTTACGGTAATAGTTTCGTCGCTTGGCTCACTTAAGGTTAGCGTAAATACCGCATTTTCCATGCCTTCAACTGCGATTGCGTAGTCTATGTTAATCAGAGGCAAATCGCTGCCAGCGGCATCGTTATCAAAAATCGCGAAGTCTAATAGCTCGTCATATACATTCTCACCTGTGACGGTCGCTCTGAAGTACTCGGTAGGTTCAATTTTAGCGTCATCGAAAATTGGTACACGGATCATTACGCTGCTATTGCCTGCAGATAACTCAAAACCAAAAATAGGGCGGGGGATACTGCCACTATAGTCGATAGAGGTGACCGTCATCGTCTGCCAAGTCAATCCGCCATCATTTGAGTATTCGATCGGAACCGTATAATCATCGGCATACTCGGCAATTGGAATACCTAATTGCTCGCTAAGAAGTTCACTGGTAAAGGTGATTTCTAAGAGGGAGTCCTCTTCAAATACGAGCTCACTGTTGAGTGTAAACTCATTGTATCCGTCACCTTCAGAAACATCTGGAATGTCAGCCGATAAGTGTGACTTGAATTGATCTTGAGTTGAAGAGGTGACTTCTCTAAAGGCTGTCCAATCCTCAACACGATAGTCGAGTGTTAACCCTTCCAGATCATATTGATCTACGCCTTCGTTTAGGATGATGGCGTAGTTACCATCACCTAAATCAACCAGGGTACCAATATCTTCAAAGTCAGCACTTAAGCGCACATTTTTAACGACTAGGTTATCGCTAATAACTTGATGTGCTGTGGCGCCTTTAAGTAAATCTTCTGCCGAAAATGTAATTTGTCCATCTAGCTCGTTATAGTTATATGTAACTAGACCGCCAGGCACTTCAAGTACGTCAACGGTTCTTTCATCTGCAGCATCCGGGGCGCGGTCCCCTGCTAAGTCTTCAATGGTGTCGGCAACGTGACCCATGGCTAAGCTTTCGAAAACGTTTTGCTCGTCAGGAGAGCGTTCTGAATCGCGAGTAAACTCAATCCCAAGCAGTGCAAGGACTTGCGACAGCATCTCTTTACCTGCTGTGGCAATATTTAATGGTTCGCCAGTTGTCGGATCAATATAACTGCTTAATAGTTCGTGTATTGCAGTCGAGATATTGATATTTGAATCATAGCTAGCATCTAGGTTGAGTAAGCTATTCGTTTGTAGGATGCCGTCATCAGTTCCATCACTAAGATCGTTATCCAAAGCTTGTAGAAAAATAGCCATATTTTCTACATAGTTGAGATTACTATCAGCAAGTGAAGTGCCTGCGATATCTTGCAGGAATAAGATTGTGCCTTGAATCGCATCAGCGCCAAAAGCTGCGATGGTGACATTACCGATGGTGAAAGTAATGGTATCGCCTTCACGATAAGTAAATGAGCCATCAGAACCTGCATCACCAGTAAAACCGCTAAGACCCGATGATGTCGTATAGGCTACGCCATTGACAAAGTTATCAGTGAATTGGGCAATTTGAATTGTGTTATCTATTCCAGAGTCGGCGTTAGCATCATCATTGGTATTATTTAAAGATAGGCTTGCAACAAGAGGGGAGCCTTGTTGTCCTGCTGTATCATGGCCTGCATTCGCAATCGTTTCTGATCCGCCGCGAGCAATAGATACATGACTAGAGCCACCCTCGTTACCAGCTTGGTTACCAGCGGCAGTGTCTGGGCCGTCTGTAGGATCTTCTCCTGAAGCGATAAGCGCTTGGATTGCTTCGATTTCACTTAGGGCTTCGTCTTCAGCTGAGGGGGAACTATTCGAAGGCGTTGAAGGAGTGTTTAGTAATTCGCTATTTTCTTCTGATGAGGATGAAAGTGAGCTGCCATCATCTAATAGTATGTCGACAAAACCATCTTCAGCAATCGATATATTAGTTCCAGCAGGAACTAATTCACCTTCACTAAGTTGCTGAACACTACCATTAATAGTAGCGGTAACAATGCCATTGATGTTTTGGATGTGTCCAGCTTGTGTTGTGATTATCGATTTCATTGCCCTGCTCCCTGCAAAAACAAGTTTGTTGTAACTGAGTACTTAAAAGTAACCTCTAATCGTGTGATGTTATATAAATGATTGCTTAAGGTCAATTTCTTGACGCTTTATGGTTGTTGTTTTTGGAGGGAATGTTGGACTGCAAAAATGGAATTAGAACTAAATATTAAAAAGGCCACTAGATATAGTGGCCTTTTTTCATTCATCGGTAATCGAATCGATGGATTGCTACTTTTGACTGATAATTACGGCAGATTTAATCCGTCATCGACTTGATCATAAGGTGGAATAAATGGTGTCGTATTTGGGTCTGCTATTAGAGCCTCATCTGTAATAAGCTCTGCAATAATGATGCTAGCATCAGTAGAGCTATAAACACTTGATAGATCAATACCGTCGAGGACAATCATAACGCTATCTGTACTACCTCCAAGCCCATCAGCATCGATAGTAATTGTTGTGTCACCTAAATTGAAGCTGAAAGACAAGAAGTCTTCTAGATTACCATTCTCTTCATTCACAAGAAGATCAGAAAGATCCAGTGTATCGATTTGATTGTTAAAGCCATAAATGGTGTCGGTGCTGCCATCAGCGGAGTTAGATCCCCAAACGAAGAAGTCTCTTTCACTGTCATCGGGGTTTAATAGCTCTCCACCGTAAAGTGCGTCATTACCTATGCCTCCAGAGAGTAAGTCTCTGCCAACTCCCCCGATAATGGTATCGCTACCGTCACCGCCGATAAGAATATCGTTATTTGCTCCACCATTAAGGGTATCATCACCACCTTGACCAAAGATGATATCGTTACCGTTGTCGCCGTTTAAGGTGTCGGAACCATCATTTGCTTGGGATACATCAAAGCTCGAGTAATTTTCTGATATAAACTCGTGAACATCCACATCCTTAATTGCATTAATATTTACTCCTCGCTCATCGGCAACATATTCTCTAAGCGCTTCCATGCCTTGTAGGCCATTACCTAGGAAGTCAGTTAAGTCGCCAAAAATAATGTCATCCCCATTACCGCCAGCAATGGTGTCATTACCTGGGAATGTATTTGATTGTAAAATGGCATCAGCTAAATCATTCACATCAATGTTATTGATAAGGGGAGCAGCAGAGTCGAACTGACCTAATATTGAAGTGTTGATATTTGGCCCTAAACCGATAGCTTCAACTGTTGAAATACCATTTAATAGCGCGTATGCGGCTAACGCATTATCAAAATAATTACCTGATTGACCATTATCGGTATTTGGAGCGCCGTCAGTAATGAAAAACGTTCGGTTGTTCCCGTTTGCAAAGTTATCGTTAAACCAATTATATGCTTCGTTTAGAGCTGCAGAGTAATTTGTAGTGCCGCCACTGCTCATTGAAGTAAAGGCGGATGCTATCATTGCTGCAGCATTATCCGCACTAAGATCAATCGAGATCAGCCTATTAGCGCTTTGATCAAAATCGACTAATAGTACGTTAACTGTACCTGCACCAGGCTGATTAGCATTCGCTATTAACGTATTTAGTACCTGTGTAATTTGGGCTTTAGCTGTGGCTACCGCGCTGGCTCCCATACTACCGGAAGAGTCAATGACAAAGGCAATATTGTAGCTTTCTCCTGCAATAACGCCTGGTACATCACTGATGATTGTATCGTTGCCACCAGTACCTGTGTACGTATCATCTCCGGGGCTAAGGGTTGCACTACTGTAGATACCAATATCTACGACGGCTGTATCTAAGCCACCGTTTCCATCACTGACGGTGTAAGTGAAGCTAACAGGGTTTGAGGAGTTGCCATTATGATCGAACGAAAAGGCACCATTCTCTTGAACAGTTAATTGACCACCCTGTAATGCAATCACCGCGGAGCCATTTACATAGGTTAGATCTACACCATTAATTTGGGTGATTGTTAGGGGATCAGAATCACCATCGCTGTCAATGCCACTTTCAGTGTCGTCAGCGATCATATTTGCAGTAAAACTTGTACCAGTATCAATGCTATAGACATTATTTAGTGCGTTAGGCTCTAAATTGTCTGGAGTCAAAGTAATGTTGAAATGACCAGAGTTATCCGGTGTGAATACAACGGCGTCATTATCGCCATCTGTTGCAGTGTATCCAAATTCAATATTAATGGGTTCATTATAAATTAAGCCGTTGGATGCAAGGCTAGTTACCTGGAAGTCTTCCCCACTAAGATGAATAATCTCTATGGACATTATATTTAAATTATTAGCCTCGAGCTCTTCGATTATCAAGGTGCCATTAATAGTTGTATTTACCGTTTTGGTGCTGCTGTCCGTATAAGTAATGATATATCGGATGTCGGCAGTCCCAGTATGAACACCGTTATTATTTGTGCCCAGATTAATAGCCAGTAAGGATGTCCCATTAACTCCATAATCGACTTTTATTGACTCATCATCACTGATAGAAGTTTGTGGCCCAACTCCCATACCGTGGCTGTTTGCGTTAATTTGAGAAGATATTCCGTTAGTAAAACCGGTAATGGTTGAGATGATGTTTGCTGCCTGGCCATTTTGGCTATATATGGTTCCATCAGCGTCGACATAGTAAGCCGAGTTATTACCAGCGGGGGCAGACCCAAGATCATAATCAATGATTGTTTCGAGGTCGACCTCTTGTAGCAGGTTAAACTCATAGTCGTAGTGACCATCTTGGTCCATTATTGCCGTTACGGTGAAAACATCCGTTCCGTTAGCACTTGCAGTTAATGTATTACCATTCATAGAGTAGCTGAGGTCTTGACCGTTATACTGGAGACCATCAGTCAACACTTGAAAATCTACATTTCCAAACCCATCAGCTCCAGGATCAAATAGATCCCCTGCGACACTGCTTCCTATTAAGTGCGGAATAATGTTTTCTGCAGACTCATCGACTTCGTCCACTGGTGCATCATCTTCTATCGTGACGTCGAAATCTGTAGCGACATCATGAATACCGTCATTGATAACGGCGCCAAAGTTGAATGTCAGTATATCTTCTATGTCATTTAAAGGATGATCGATATTGGCGAGTAAATTTACGGTGTAAACCACCTCAAACCCCGACAACTCTGATGTTACAGTCCCTAGCACAATTGTCATTACAGTATTGCTACCAGCCATACCTGTGAGTGTTTTAGTATTATTATCCCAAGACCAAGTCACCAGTACATTATTGGAATACATGTCTGTACTCGGGCCTTCAAGTGATACGTCGAATACGTTGCTATTTGGCGTATCTACATCGGTAAATATAATTTTTCCGTCTTGAGTTTTGAGATTAGTTGTATCGGTCGGATCACCAACATTGTCAATAATACCGTTTGTTAACCCTTCTTCTGAAACGGTAGTTGGTGTGGCATCAACAATGCTTGGAGCATCATTACTACCATTGATTGTAATGGTCAGCGTCGCCATCGCCTGCTGGTTATCGGCATCCTCAATCCAGTAGGTGAAAGTATCTGTTTCCATCTCATCGTCATATAGGCCATTGATGGTGGCATTGCTGTCATCAAGCAGATAGCTGTAGCTACCATCGGAAGAGATGGTCAAGGTTCCAAACTCACCGACAAGCACGATGTTGTTACCGATTGCAGTATCGCCATCACCTATGGTGACGTTGTTATAATTCTCTACTTTCACCACATTAAGTGTTTGGTTTTCAGGATCGCTATCGGCGACATCGGCAAAGCCGCTGCCGTGATCCATACCTGCAATCACTTCACCGCT
>NZ_JBRILW010000047.1:0-6913 GCF_052977125.1 Shewanella sp. 30m-14
TGGCTCCCCAGACTGGACTCGAACCAGTGACATACGGATTAACAGTCCGCCGTTCTACCAACTGAACTACAGGGGAAGCGTTTAAGTTACGTCTCGTTGAAGACGGAGCGCATAGTAAAGCGCTCTTACAATTGAGTCAACTCGACAAGCTAAAAAAAATGAAATTATACGCTCAAGTGCTCACCTAATGTTCATTGTGTCGATGAATGCAGCATTTTTGTTAAAATGTGACCAGTAGAAATGCAAGTCTATGAGTTAATCACAGTTTTCGATTAGCTCATTAATGAGACATACCAACAAAAAGAGCTGTTCGCTAGGCTATAAACTACAAATGTAAGAAAATTACATTAAATCGCTTTAGCTTGCTTAACTCGTGTCGAAAGCTTAAACCCCCATAGCAACTAGCGTTGCGAGAGTTATCCACTAAATCTGTGGATAAGCCTGTGGGTTAAGTGAAAAAATCAACCGCAAATGCCGATGAATAGGGCGTTGAGGTTAAAATGAGCTAATTTATAGAAGGTTTTTTTTAGCTAATAAAAACAATGTGATGAAAAAAGCAACAGTTACTTTGATTGGCTTTTTAAAATGTTGCTAAGTTGTAACTCGCTTATAGTAGTAACTTGTGAATTAATACGCCTATTTTACTGGTGTTGACGCGGAGGTTAGCGTTAAAGGCTAGACTTTAACTTGGTTACAAAGTTTCATTTAGTGATGTTATAAGTAATCGCTTTAGGTGACTTACACGGCTGATCTGATTATTGTCAGAGCGCTATTTGGCAACGAACACTAAGTCGAACAAAAACTAATCTAGAAAGTTAAGTCGTCATCAATCAAATTAGGGTAAAATAGTTGCTCATTTTTCGAGGGAAGTATTTGAGTGTCAGAATCTGTATTTCAATTAGAGTCTATGTATAAGCCTGCAGGCGATCAGCCTACGGCCATTAGTAAACTTGTGGATGGGCTAGAGTCAGGGGTTACTTGCCAGACATTACTGGGCGTTACGGGCTCAGGTAAAACCTTTACTATTGCAAATGTCATCGAGAAAATGTCACGCCCAACGATTATTATGGCGCCCAACAAGACTCTTGCTGCACAGCTTTATGGAGAGATGAAGGAATTTTTCCCCCATAATGCGGTAGAGTATTTTGTTTCCTACTATGACTATTATCAGCCTGAAGCTTACGTTCCCTCTACAGGCACATTCATTGAAAAAGATGCATCAGTTAATGCGCACATTGAGCAGATGCGACTCTCGGCGACTAAAGCACTATTAGAGCGTAAAGATGTTGTTCTGATTGCTTCAGTTTCTGCTATTTATGGTCTGGGCGATCCTAAAGCCTATATGAAGATGCTGTTACACCTTCGAGAAGGTGCCATTATGGAGCAGCGTGATATCTTAAAGCGCCTGAGTGAGCTGCAATACACTCGCAATGATATAGAACTGCAACGCGGTACCTATCGAGTGCGCGGTGAAGTGATTGATATCTTTCCGGCAGATTCAGACAAAAATGCCATCAGAATAGAGCTATTTGATGATGAGATAGAACGTTTGAGTCTGTTCGATCCGTTAACTGGCCACATTGTAAAGCGAATAGCACGAATAACGGTTTACCCTAAAAGTCACTATGTCACGCCTCGAGAGTCTATTTTGGCGGCGACAGGAGAGATCAAAGAGGAATTACGTGACCGTAAAAAACAGCTTCTCGAACTGAATAAACTTATCGAGGAGCAACGCATTACAGAGCGGGTTCAGTATGATATCGAGATGATGACCGAACTTGGTTACTGTTCAGGTATTGAAAACTACTCCCGATACCTGTCGGGTCGAGCCCCCGGCGATGGGCCTCCGACCTTGCTAGATTATCTGCCAGAAGATGGTTTACTCATTATCGATGAATCCCATGTAACAGTGCCGCAAATTGGCGCCATGTATAAAGGTGATCGCTCGCGGAAAATGAACCTCGTAGAATATGGTTTTCGCTTGCCTTCAGCGCTTGATAATCGCCCATTAAAGTTTGAAGAGTTTGAAGCGTTAATGCCGCAAAGTATTTTTGTTTCTGCAACGCCTAGCGAATATGAAATTAATAAGTCAGATGGCGAAATCGCCGAGCAGGTTGTTAGACCTACTGGCTTACTTGATCCTGAAATTGAAGTTCGCCCTGTTAGCACTCAAGTAGACGACCTGTTATCTGAGATAGGCAAACGAGTCGCTGTGAATGAACGTGTACTTGTAACGACCTTAACTAAGAGAATGTCAGAGGATTTAAGTGAGTACCTCGATGAACATGGTGTAAAGGTCAGATACTTGCACTCAGATATCGATACTGTTGAGCGCGTCGAGATCATCAGAGACTTACGTCTAGGCGTGTTTGATGTACTGATCGGGATTAACTTGTTACGAGAAGGCTTAGATATGCCAGAAGTCTCTTTGGTGTGTATTCTCGATGCAGATAAAGAGGGCTTTTTACGTTCAGAACGTTCATTGATCCAGACAATTGGCCGCGCGGCTCGAAATGTAAACGGTAAGGTTATTTTATATGGAGACCGTATTACTAAGTCGATGGACAAGGCGATTACGGAAACAAATCGACGTCGTGAGAAGCAGCATCAGCATAATATTGATAATGGCATTACTCCGATAGGAGTGATCAAAAAGATCACTGATGTCATGGATGTTGGCGGTCACGAATATGTGGACAGCGAACGAGGAGTTGCAGAGATTGAGGGGGAATATCATGTGGCTAAACCTGCAGACATTAGCCATGACATTGACAGGCTAGAAAAACAGATGCATGAGCATGCTAAAAACCTTGAATTTGAAGAAGCCGCTGCAATTCGTGACAAAGTTAGTCGTCTTAGAGAACAGTTTATTAAGGCGTAATTGATTATTCACGCTATTTACTTCAATGCAATCAACTTTAGCTCAATAAACTTTAACTCAATGAACTTTAGCGTTATGAATTTTAATACTAACTGTTGAGCTATTAAGACATTAAAAAGGGGAGCCGAGTACAACTAGGCTCTCTTTTTTATGTGTATCTTATTTTGATTGGAACTACAGTTTATCGTCTTCTTTAACGAGCTTGTTTATGTCGCTGCGGCCAAGCTAGATAAACCGATACGCACAGCAGTCCACAGACAAGGCCAACTAAATGAGCCTCAGTCGCAACTCTTGCACCAATTAATTGGGTCATTTCAATACTGGCGCCAAAGTATTGCTCATAAGCGACTTTTAAAATCACGCCTAGTAATAGCAAGTAACCGCTTTTGTAGCCTTGGCGAATATCGCATACCGCACCGAAGGCAAATAATCCATGCATCATGCCACTTAAGCCCACATAACCAATCAGCATTGGATAAAATGCGAGTAGCCCCAGCCCTTGCATTAGACACAGGCTAAAAAATAGTATGCTAAGCCCCTTTGCACGGTAATGTTGCTCATGTAAGGCTAATATGACCCAAAAACCCGCGAGGTTCATATACAGGTGCCAGGCATTGGTGTGCAGCAAGTTTCCGCTGACTAGGCGCCACCACTCACCATCAAGGATTAAATACCTTTGGTAGGCCAGCAGCGAGTCGAGTCGCAAATAAAAAAGACTAATACATGTAATTGTAATGACTAACGCAAACACATAGGGGTTGTTGGCCCCCCATTTTAGTTTTTGCATTTATCAGAAAGTCTTGCTTGTATCGCCTCTTTGTCTGCAAGGTACTCTTCAAGACCGCGCTTTCTTAATAGACATGCAGGGCAGGTACCGCAACCGTCGCCCTTAATACCGTTATAGCAGGTTAGGGTTTCATTTCGCACAAGCTCCAAGCTATCAAACTTATCTGCAAGCGCCCATGTCTCGGCCTTATCTAACCACATTAGAGGAGTATCAATGGTCAGTTTTTTATCCATACCCTGTTCAAGGGCGGCTTGCATGGCTTTTACAAAGTCATTGCGGCAATCTGGGTAGCCTGAAAAGTCTGTCTCGCAAACACCGGTTATCACAGTATCTGCGCCAAGTTGGTAAGCGTAAATGCCAGCAAGGGTAAGAAAGAGGATGTTTCGGCCCGGAACAAAGGTGTTAGGTAGGCCGTTATCCATTAATTCGTTAGAGACGGGAATGGAGTCACGAGTTAATGCCGATATGGCTAATTCATTTAACAAGGTGACATCCATCACTTTGTGGCTAGCCAGTTTGAGTTTATTGGCCAGCTCTTTTGCTATTTCAATTTCTTCTCTATGTCGTTGCCCATAATCGAATGTGATCCCATGAACTTCATCAAATTGTTGGAGGGCCTGAATGAGGCAGGTTGTCGAATCTTGACCACCACTAAAAACTACAACGGCTTTTGACATAATAAACTTTCAATCTTGTAATAAATAAGAACGAGTAGTTTAACGCAGGCGTGAACGCTTTTAAACTACTTGCGACACAGCGAAAAATCCTCTATAACTGCGCCCCGGTTAACCAAGAGGTAAGATAATGAAATATCCAGTTAATGAAGTATTTGAAACAATTCAAGGTGAGGGGACTTTTACGGGAGTACCAGCCGTTTTTGTTAGACTTCAGGGCTGCCCTGTTGGTTGCTCTTGGTGTGACACTAAGCAGACGTGGGAACTTTTAGAGGAAAACCGCGTAGCAAAAGAGCTTGTGATCCAAGTTGACGGTACTATCGGACGTTGGGCGGAACTTAGCGCTGAAGAGTTGGTTAATGCCTTTAAAGCTAAAGGCTTCAATGCAAAACATATCGTGATCACCGGTGGCGAACCTTGTTTATATGATTTGACTGAGTTAACTCAATACCTTCATAGCCAAGGGTACCAAACGCAGATTGAAACCAGTGGTACATTTGATGTGTTATGTCACGCAGACACTTGGGTGACGGTATCACCTAAGGTGAATATGAAAGGCGGTTATAAAGTACTTGCCCAAGCATTGAATCGAGCCAATGAGATTAAACACCCCATAGCAACCCAAAATCACATTGATGAGCTTGATGAGCTATTAGAAGGTATCGATGTGACTGATAAAACAGTGTGTTTGCAGCCTATTAGCCAAAAGGCACGCGCGACTGAATTGGCGATGTCTACTTGTATCGCGCGAAATTGGCGCTTATCAATTCAGACTCATAAATATTTAGATATCGATTAAACAATACCGATTAACTAATTTAGATCGCTTGATAATAAAAGGCCCTTGGATTTAATTATCTCAAGGGCTTTTTTGTACCGGTGACGGTTAATCGCCATGGGTATATCGCTATTTGGCACTAGGGCAATTTAATACACTTGTCTCACTAAACCGGGTTAATGCATCAGTATAAGGCGTTAGATCGCCGATGTGCTCTTCAATCCAAGCTGCATTGTAATAGGTGTCTAAGTAGCGCTCACCTGAATCGCAAATTAGGGTCACTATCGAGCCGGTCTCACCCCTGGCAGCCATTTCGCTAGCCAATAGCAACACGCCATAGAGGTTAGTACCTGTTGAGGCGCCAGTTTTACGCCCGATAATCTTCTCAAGCCAATTGACTGTTGCGACAGAAGCGGGATCTGGGATCTTACGCATCTCGTCCACGACGCCAGGGATAAAAGAGGGCTCAGCACGAGGCCTACCAATACCTTCAATCTTACTGCCATTACAGCAGCTGACATGCTTGTCTCCAGTATTGAAATAATCAAAGAAAACGGAGTTTTCAGGGTCGACAACACAAAGTTTAGTCGTGAGTCGCTGATAGCGAATATAGCGGCCAATCGTTGCCGAAGTACCGCCAGTACCAGGGCTCATTACAATCCAAGTCGGAATTGAATGTTGCTCTTTTTTCATCTGATAAAAGATAGAGTTAGCGATATTGTTGTTACCACGCCAATCTGTTGCGCGTTCGGCATAGGTAAATTGATCCATATAATGACCATCTAGCTCTTGGGCTAAGCGTTCAGATTCGGCATAAATTTTACTGGAATGGTCAACAAAGTGGCATTGACCACCGTAAAATTCAATTTGTTGAATTTTCTTTTTTGCTGTGGTGCTAGGCATGACTGCGATAAAAGGCAATCCCAGTAATCGGGCAAAATAGGCCTCTGATACGGCTGTACTGCCAGAAGAAGACTCAATTACTGTGGTGCCTTCTTTAATCCAGCCATTACACAGCGCATAAAGAAACAAAGACCGAGCAAGACGGTGCTTTAAACTTCCCGTAGGGTGGGTACTTTCATCTTTTAGGTAAATATCAATACCCGTTAGGCTAGGCGTATCTAGCTTAATTAAATGAGTATCTGCACTTCGTTGAAAGTCAGCTTCAATTTTTTCGATTGCTTGATTTACCCAAGAATGAGTCACTTGTTTGCCTATGGTTAACACGTTGAACTTAAATCATAGAGAAAAACGAGCCAGATTGGTAGCGAAAAACACACTGCGGATAACTTGTTGTGCCGGTGTAAGCGCCTGATTAAATATACTTTTGTGGTGATCAGGTGTTTAAGTGGATATTTGAGTCTAGAAAATACTGATTAAATGAAACCCTGATGGTATTTATGTCTTTTTATGTAAACGAAATCGTCACATTTAAATGATTATGTGCAAGCACGATTTACAAAGTGAGAGTTTATCAGGAGGTTTAAGAGGTGATGATTTTGGCAAGGTTAATGTGATCTGAGTATTTAAGCTGTGCTACATGGCGGTGATAGGTAATTGATATATAAAACAGAGGTGTAGCAACTTAGATATAAAAAAGAGATGTCACTGCTTAGATATAGAGACAGGGGGGGAGCAACTGCAAGATTATTAAACGATATTGATGAATGACTTTGAAATAAGATCTTTGAAATGAAATAAGATGGAAGCTGAAACAAGAAGTGGTGGAGGGAGAAGGATTCGAACCTTCGAAGGCTGAGCCGTCAGATTTACAGTCTGATCCCTTTGGCCAC
>NZ_JBRILW010000048.1:0-4080 GCF_052977125.1 Shewanella sp. 30m-14
GTTCTAGGTTCTAGGTTCTAGGTTCTAGGTTCTAGGTTCTAGGTTCTAGGTTCTAGGTTCTAGGTTCTAGGTTCTAGCAACAGTCGAAACAACACAGGCAAAACGGCATCAGCTTTTTTGCCTTTTCCGTCTTTTCCGTCTTTTCCGTCTTTTCCGTCAGCATAGCGTTCCGTAAGTGACGCAGTCACGTTCCCTAGGCCGCTGGCCGATCGTCTAAGCCTTTCCTAGGACCTTTCTTCGCTTTGCATTTGTAGGTCGGCATTTATGCCGTCAGCTCGTAATGAACGGTTCGAGTAATAAATGATTAACGTATTGATGGATCAAAGCCCAACCTGCAGAAAAATCCTAGCCCGCAACTCAATAAAGGCAAACCATCTCAGGCTTATCTAGCTTTTCCGTCTTAGCTTTCCCTAGGGTCTTTATCTGCTTTTCCTAGCGCCTTGTTAGATTTTAAAAACAAAAAAGCCCCAATTAAGGGGCTTTTAGCGATTAACTTGAAGAGTTAGCAGGCTTAGCTAACTCTAGGTTTGCTGGCGTATTATCCCTTAGGATAAACGTGAGCAACACCTTTGTGACAGTCTACACAAGTCTTACGCTTGTCTTCAGCTTTCTTGAAGTTGTTAGCGTGCATTCTCTTCGCCATCTTGCTCATAGCTTCAGGCTGGTCCTCGTAGATACGAGTGTGACAGTGTCTACAGTTAGCAGAGTCATTGCCTTTGAAATACTTAAGCGCTAGGTCAGCCTGCTCTTTACGGTTTGCATCCAACCACTCTTGAGTGTTGAAACCGTCAATCGTTAGGTAACCGTATAGATCTTTAGATACGATGATCTTCTTCACTAGGTACTTAACTGGGTTGTGTGGAAGGTGACAATCTTGACATTGTACCGTAACACCCGCGCTATTACCGCCGTGAGGTGAAGCAAGAACTTCTGCTTTCAACGAATGGTTGCTGTGACAGCTCATACAGAATTCATCTGTACTTGTAGCATGTAACGTTTGCTGTGTAGCAAAATAGCCTACAACACCGACAACTACACCGATAACTAGCAAGGCTAGAATCGAATATTTTGCGCTAGGTTTAAATAGTGCTCGCCAGTTCATCACTCTTCTCCGAATATTTAATTTTTATATCGATGTAAGTTAACTTCATCGCTATTTATGCCTTCCAGTATAAACTAGATCCTACTCATTGATCTGGAACTAAAAGTGCAAAATGAGACATGGCTCTAACTCTGTTTTCTGAGCCCTCAATTGCTCACATTATATGCACATTTACTAAAGCTACTCTAAAGCCTTGATTGCCGCAAGGTTAATAGGCTATCAAGCTGATATTTGAGCAGTATAAATTCTTTAGTTTGAAAATCTTTTAGATGTAAAAGGAGGCATGCCATACATCTAAAATCAAAAAAATTATGAATAATGAAACTTTATCTCTAAAACCTAGGTCTTCTAATTACATCAACTTGATTTGGTCACATTAAGGTTAGCATGCGTAAGCAAATTGTATATTTAGCATTTTTCATCTCACTGGTAGGGCAGTTTATCTTGTCTCCAGCGATGGCGATGCCAAAATTTTTGCATGCTAGCTCACACGTTTATCAACCACACGTCTCCGAAAATAATCAGCCCCAAGCTTCACTCATACCCACAGCAGAACTCATAGCTGAAAGTTTTCGACTGCCCCATATTGCGGACTCGCAGATTAGCTGTGATTCAACAGCACCAAATTTAGACCTAGATGGTTTAGGCGATTTTAGCTTAGTTGAGATTGATTGTGACGCCCTATGCGAGCTGTTAGGGGCGGATAACTGTGTATCCCACTATGTATCGGCTCCAGGCATTATGGAGCAAGAACAATTTACCACTAGCGCCCAAAGTTCTACGGCCAGTGTACAAACGGTTTTTTGGTCTTTACAGACTGCTGAGTTGTCGCCCATCAATCCCCCTCCCATCAGTCTTTAAGCTTTATCTCAACTTAATCCATATTGAGCGCCTAGCAATACAGCGCTTAGCATTACAGAAATATTGCGCCTTTGCTGTCACACATTATTGATAGCTGGCCAGTAGCGCACTGTCTCATATCATGTTGGCTTTAACTGGTAATGATTTTTAGAACGCTCATTTGAGCCAAAACAATTACCCCTGCATCGATTGCAGAAACACTCTTTGAAGCCGAAGAGATATTCGCATTAATAACGACTTAATTTAGTTTGGAGTTTATTATGAAAAAGTTTATTGCTGTTATCGCACTATCACTCACCAGTTTCATCTCTTCTGCTGCATCGGTGTCCTTTCCTGAGTCTATAGAAGTACTCGCTGTTAACGGACTAAGTAAAGTCGATAGCCGCTACCTAGATCTCGACAATGGTCCCAATCTGATCGAGGTTCAATATCGTGATCTTTTTGATATCAACGCCGAAGATTCTAACTGGGTTAAATCAGAGCTGCTTTATCTATACATTGATTTTAATAGCGGGGCTAATTACGAGGCGCTCACTCCGAGCATTTTGTCTGAAGCAGATGCTTATCAATTTATCGATAATCCGACCATTCAATTAACTGACAGTATGGGAGGACAGCAACAAGTCAATCTAATGACTCATGGTCAACTTATGACAAAGTTACTACTTTCAAAACAATAGGATATTCACGCTATAACTTATAGAGATGGCACATTGAACAGATAAAATTGTGAAGTTTATCAATGTGCCACATAATTCCTATGATAGACTTATCGCAACTTATTGTTTGGATACATCATGCTTAGCATATTCCGTCGACATACATTACTAGCCCTAACGCTACTCGCTTTGCTGAGTCAGCTAGTGCTATCTAATGGATCCTTGATGGTACCCAGTGCGATGGCTGGTGATATGCAAATGATGAGTATGCAAGACGGAACTGAATGTCATCAAGTTCAAATGGATGAAGGGGCTCATTGCTGCGATTCTGAAGAACAAATGCAAATGCTTCCCGGCAATTCAAAAGATTGTTGCAACGGCAATGGATCATGTCAGAGCGACTGCAACCATTGCTTGGTTATTTCAGTAACAGGTACCCTGCTTAGTGCGTCACCTTGGCCAGGTTTCACCACTTCCGAAATTGTAACGGCCACTCCAATGCCTCATTTCCACTCTATTTCATTGCCACAAGATTTAAGACCTCCAATCGCTTAAACAGAGGCTATACGTCTCTTCGTATACATCTGTTCGCGGATCAGAAACCGTTATTAATCTTAATCAGCAATTATTTTAGCCGTTAATTGTTCTGTTGCTTATGCTAAGCACAGCCATTCGGCCATCTCTATGATGGAGTAGAATTATGAAAACCCTTATAAGTTTAGCCTTATCTGCCTTGTTAATGTTGTCTTGGACAGGCACTGCGTCAGCAAATGAGCATCATCACGGTGCACATAAAAACCAACATGCAGTACAAAACCAAGCTTATGCTTGCCCAATGCACCCAGAAGTAACTGGTACGAAAGGTGATTCTTGCCCTAAGTGCGGTATGGATTTAGAAGTCACAAAAACGGCAGCTAAAGCCCATAACCAAAACTGTGATTCTTGCCCTAATAAAGAGTCGTGCCCTAATAAAGCTAAAAAACACCAGAAACATATGAGCAAACATACCCATGCATGCCCAATGAACCCAGCTATTACAGGTCAAGAAGGCGATAGCTGCCCTAAGTGTGGTATGGATTTAGAACCTGTCGCTACTGGCGATAAAGCGACTAAATCAGCTCACACGCATCACTAATCATTAGGGTGGAGATAAGGCATTATGAGTTTATTTAAGATAAAGAAAATACGCCAAACTGCCGTTTGTGCATTAAGTCTAATGATGGCATCGACCCCACTCATCGGATTTAGCCAAACAGCAGAAACAGCTAATAGACAACACACTCAAGCTCACCAGCATGAGTCTAATCAAGATGGAGCAGAGTATTACTGCCCCATGCATCCTGACGTGACCAGCCATGAGCCCGGTCGCTGCCCAGAATGCAAAATGTTCCTCGTTAAAGATGAAGAGCAAAGTGACCACTTAGCTGACGGTAGCCAACATGCTAAGGCTGCAGTCGA
>NZ_JBRILW010000049.1:0-3468 GCF_052977125.1 Shewanella sp. 30m-14
GACTGCATTAGACTCTGCAAAGAGTGAATACTCATTAAACCCTGTAGGCTAAGGTTTAACGCTTGAATAACCAGACCAAAATCTCGTTATTTTAAATAGTGGTATCCCCTAGGGGATTCGAACCCCTGTTACCGCCGTGAAAGGGCGGTGTCCTAGGCCTCTAGACGAAGGGGACCCGGACTGCATTAGACTCTGCAAAGAGTGAATACTCATTAAGTTCTGTAGGCTAAAACTTAACGCTTACTGTAGTTAGGTGGTGGAGCCTAGCGGGATCGAACCGCTGACCTCAACACTGCCAGTGTTGCGCTCTCCCAGCTGAGCTAAGGCCCCTCACTAACTAAATCACTTTTGAGTGCACCGCGAACTATTCGTTAGCTGTGTCTCAACTGCGTGGCGCATTCTATGCAGCGCACCCAAAAGAGTCAACCCGTTTTTTACGAATTTATTCTATTTGCTACAAATTCAATCGCTTTGGAGATTCTTTGCTCTGTACGGACCTTGCCAACCAAGAATATGGTTAAATCAACAGCAGGAGACATACCAGCACCAGTAACTGCAACACGTAATGGCATACCGACTTTACCCATACCTACGTCTAATTCAGTCGCTGTATCTTCAATAGCTTGGTGAATAGCTTCTAAAGTCCACTCATTTAACGCAGCCAATTTAGACTGAATAAGAGTTAGTGGTTCAAGTGCAACACCTCTTAGGTGTTTTTTAGCTGCCGTTTCATCAAACTCTGCAAAGTCTTCATAGAAGTAACGACTAGAAGCCGCAAGTTCTTTTAGTGTTTTAGCACGTTCAGATAATGCTGAAACCACTTCAGACAGTTTTGGGCCATTACTTGTATCAATATTCTGATCAGCCATGTGCCATTCAAGGTGTGAAGCAACATACTCTGGATCTGATTCTTTAATATAATGCTGGTTTAACCAAATAAGCTTATCAGTATTAAAAGCTGAAGCAGCCTTATTGATATCATCAAGACTAAAGAACTGCTTCATCTCTTCTATAGAGAAAACTTCCTGATCGCCATGTGACCAACCCAAACGGACTAAGTAGTTAAGCAACGCTTCTGGTAAATAACCATCATCACGGTACTGCATAACCCCTACCGCACCATGACGCTTAGAAAGTTTAGCGCCGTCATCTCCCAAGATCATCGATACGTGTGCGTACTCTGGTATTGGTGCACCCAATGCTTTTAGGATATTAATTTGTCGTGGTGTATTATTGATATGGTCTTCACCACGGACAACGCATGTGATCCCCATATCCCAATCATCAACAACTACACAGAAGTTATAAGTAGGTGTACCTTCGGTACGAGCGATAATAAGATCGTCTAATGTACTGTTAGCGAATTCAATGCGACCACGCACATGATCATCAAATACCACACTACCTTCAGTCGGGTTTTTAAATCGCACAACAAAAGGTTCATCAGTATCACGTGGTGCTTTATCACGGCAGCAACCGTCATACTTTTGCTGTTCGCCCTTAGCAGCTTGTTCTTCACGCATTGTTTCAATACGCTCACGACTACAGTAGCACTTATATGCAGTGCCCTGCTCTAGCATCTGTGCAATGATTTCGTTGTAACGGTCAAAACGCTTGGTTTGATAGTAAGGACCTTCGTCCCAATTCAGGTTAAGCCATTCCATACCTTCTAAAATTGCAGCGCAGGCTTCTGGAGTTGAACGTTCAAGATCGGTATCTTCAATACGTAAAACAAACTCACCTTGGTTTGCGCGTGCATGTAACCATGAATAAAGTGCAGTTCGAGCACCACCAACGTGCAAAAAGCCTGTAGGGCTTGGAGCAAAACGCGTCTTAATTGTCATAATGGACACTGACCTATGTAGAAAGTCTAAATAATAGACTGTACTAATGAATGTGGAGCATATTCTAACAGCCAAAGCAGCTAGGGAAAATAGGTCTACTACTATATGGTAAATTTTATAGTTAAAATCTGCCATTCGGCCTAAATGCTCACTCGTTTAACGACCTAATACCAATCAGTATAAAGATGTGGTCGCTCAGCGAGAGTATAGCGGCACTGAGACAAGGTCATTAAATGCCCTAGGTAACTGCTCCTGCGTTACTCTACCGCCTATATCCATATAGTCGTGCATTAATGACATTCACCACATCTGACCCCCAGGGATAGAGGAAATGTCTTATGTATGTCGGGAACATACTAGACCATGTGGTTTGCAGCGAGTGAAGCGCATAGTTGAACTAGGTTAAGCTCCCTCTTGTTCCATAAGAGTCACAGTATCAGAGCCGCTAAAACTCGCCATTCTGGAGCGTGTTTGGCTGCCTACTTCTGCGTTGAACAACTTCACAAGGGAGCAACCATTCTTTCAGTTATTCGCCTTGAATTAGTTTGCCAAAAAACGTTCTGAGTAGATCAACGTCTTATACTGATTGGTATAACTCCCTCAATCAACCAAGTGCACCGTTACTCGTCTAAAACAGAGTTGAATCTAGCAGTCAACTTACATAACTCTACTTACATAACTCTACTTACATGATTTAACCTACATGCTTAAACCTACATAGTTAAATCAATCTCACAGCTAGGAGTGGCGGAAGGTCATATCACTGCTATTGCAACGTTTGAACAAGGAGCTACTTACCACTTACATACTTAGTTAATTCGTTACTCCCCTTTTCTAGAACAATGACGTTTTAACTACGCATAGAACGAACTCTTTCCCCTTGTTCAAAGGAGAAGTAATCCACGATAAGTTTAGCGGCAGACTCCATTACATGATTGGTATTGTAACTAACGTGACAGATGTCTATTTTACCGTGAGTAATATCAAACCAGGCTAATACCTGAAAGCTGATAGTTACAAGTCGATAGGTATTAGCAAGTAGAAAAAACGACTTTAAACAAAGCCACAATACTGAGGTTCCGGGGATGTAAGACACTGACACGCTTTTTAGCTCTTACATATGCAAGAATTTTTAGATAGTAATATGCAAGAAGTTGAACCGAAAATTCCGAACAAAGATAAAGCTCCCCCTTAACATTAAAAATAAGGCCCTACTTACACGATCTAATGGCAGAGTTGCAGCAAATAACCAGCAAACAATTTTAATCTCGTTATAAAAAACGATATAAAATGCAATATCCAACACTATTCTATAAGTAATAATCGAGTAGTTAGTCATAATTGGGATAGATCGCCGCCCTACTTCAGTGAATGCTTTGCAAAGTAAATACCTTAAAAGCTAATTTTTTACTCATTTTTTACTTGCATCTGCCGCATGCTGATTAACTATGCATCAACACGCACAAAATTGAACCGTACTCATTCTTTTATCTAAAAAAAGCGTTGACAGTAGATCGTTCATCCCTATAATACGGCCCCACACAGCGAGGTCGATTAGCTCAGCTGGGAGAGCACCTCCCTTACAAGGAGGGGGTCACTGGTTCGAGCCCAGTATCGACCACCA
>NZ_JBRILW010000050.1:0-2958 GCF_052977125.1 Shewanella sp. 30m-14
AAAGGTGTTGTTTCAACGCCGTGCCAGTGAGTGATGCCTTATTGCAAGATCACTCGCATGACTGCAGCTGTGGTTAATCGCTAAACTTTTATTCGGCTAGGGGCTGTTTTAATGGCTGATTTTTGCGCATACTTATTGCACATTCAAGTTATGTTTGCTGCATAACTTGGTTCGACAAAAACCAATGAGGATAGCGCATGGATAACGCAACAATTTGGGAATGGGTCGGCTATCTAGCGTCGGTTGTCGTCGCGATATCGCTAATGATGTCAAACATCAAAAAGCTTCGTTGGTGGAACCTTATCGGAGCGGCGTTATTTGTAGCCTATGGTTTAGCTATTGATGCGATTCCGGTGGCATTGGTTAACTTCTTTATTGTGCTTATCGACGCCTATTATTTGGTGAAGTTGTACAAAGCTGATTCACATATAAAAGACTCTACTGAGCTATAGTCTACAAACTCTAATTGACAGAGCTTTAAAATAGCTTTGATACACTAATACACAGTTCATTGAGGAGGAAATAAGCTGTTTTCCTCCATTTTTACAAATGTAAATCACGTTAAAACGCTTAATTTAAGCAACTTCTACTATTTTTCATCAGCTTAAATCGCCATTGGTAGCATTTAACGCTTACATCTTTGCTACCCGGTAGTGATTAAATTCAAACATTTCATTTATTGATTAGTATCAATGTTGTTATTCATTTTCAACATTACTCTGCAACGCCTTAATTCAGTTGCAGTTTACTCCAGTCTTAATTTTTCCATTTATATTGTTTTAGCCACCCATCTCTTAATCTGTTATTTGATTTAAGGTTATCTGTTTTAATCGTTTTAATGTTTTTGGTTGTGAGCCTATTATCTGTTCATCGACATACGGCATCCATGCCATATCGCCATAGCGTATCGCACATTGCACATTGCACATTGGGGATAAACCATGGCCACACTATTTGATTTAATTGAAACTTGGCTCGAGTCCAGCCAAGATTAAGGAATACTTTATGAGTCAGCAAAATCGAGTTCTTACTGCACAAAACGGCGCACCTATTAGTGATGACCAAAACTCACTATCAGCAGGAGAGCGTGGTCCGCTGCTACTTCAAGATTGGCATCTAATTGAGAAGCTTGCACACTTCAACCGTGAGCGTATTCCAGAGCGTATCGTGCATGCAAAAGGGACTGGGGTTTATGGTACATTTACGCTGACTCGAGACATGAGTGAATTTACGCTAGCAGACCACTTCAATGGTGTGGGCAAGCAGACTGAAACCTTTGTACGTTTTTCAACGGTAGGTGGTGAGATGGGATCTGCTGATGCAGAACGTGATCCTCGCGGCTTTGGTTTACGTTTTTATACCGAGCGTGGTAATCACGATATCGTAGGTAATAACACGCCAACGTTCTTCTTGCGTGATGGTATTAAGTTCCCAGATTTTATCCATACTCAAAAGCGTAACCCACAAACAAACCTTAAAGATCCCCATGCGATGTGGGACTTCTGGGCGCTAAACCCTGAAGCTATGCATCAGGTGACAATCTTAATGTCAGACCGTGGAATTCCAGCTAACTACCGTCAAATGCACGGCTATGGTTCGCATACATTCTCTTTTTGGAATGCAGCGGGTGAGCGTTTCTGGGTTAAATTCCACTTTAAGACTAAGCAGGGCATCGCGAACTTAACGGCGGAGCAGGCAGATATTCTTAAAGGTATCGATCCTGATTCATCGCAGCGCGATATGCTTGCTGCAATTAATGATGGTAACTTCCCTAAGTGGGCGGTAAAAGTACAGATCATGCCAGAAGCTGAGGCGAATACTTATAAGATCAACCCGTTCGATTTGACTAAAGTATGGTCGCATACCGATTATCCACTGATTGAAATTGGTGAGCTTGAACTTAACCGTATGCCGCAAAACTACTTTGCCGAAGTTGAGCAAGTGGCGCTAGCACCAAGCAACTTAGTCCCAGGTGTGGGCGCCTCACCAGATAAGATGCTACAAGCCCGTTTGTTTGCGTATGCTGATGCCCAGCGTTACCGCATAGGCGCTAACTATAACCAGCTACCGGTTAACTGCCCACATGCAACGAAGGCAAACCATCACCAACGCGCTGGCGCAATGGCCGGCACACAATGCCCATTCTCTGGTGGTCAGACTGGTGGTGATGCGAGCAGCAACTATGGTCCAAATAGCAATAACGGTCTGCAAGACCAAGCACAATTTGCCGAGCCACCACTGCGTTTAGACGGTGAAGCAGACCGCTATAGCCGTTATGACCAAGATGACTTTAGCCAAGCGGGCGACTTATACCGTCTTCTACCTGAAGATGAAAAAGCGCGATTGATTGCTAACATCGTCGGCAGCTTGAGTGTAGTGAATGAAGCAACGCAAGCTAAGATGGTTGAGCACTTTAGCGCTGCCGATAGCGATTACGGCCAGCGAGTCAAAGCGGCGTTAAAAGTAGGGTAAAGCTGAAAAGGTTCTAGGAAAAAGCAGGCCCTAGGTTCTAGGAAAAGCTAAGAAAGATCCTAAGGACTGAACAAGCATAAAGTTAAAGGCAAGACAGCAGATACTGTTTTGCCTTTTTTGTTTTGATAGAACCTAAAAAGCCTAGAGCACTCGCAAGCTCGTTGCTAGGTCGCTTTGCGGCGAGAGCGGACTTCGCCCTGCTATACCATCAAAAGATGGCATTGCGTTTCTCAACGTAGGCTGGGCTTTAGCCCATCAGTTTATACAGTTAATCAAGCCAATAAATTTGACGGCATAAATGCCGACCTACAATTGGTTTTTCCTCAGTCAGCTCTGTTTTACTAACATCAAACATCAAACATCAAACATCAAACATCTTTGATGTAGGTTGGGCTTTAGCCCATGAGTTTATATAGCCTTAATCAAGCCAATAAATTTGACGGCATAAATGCTGACCTACAATTGGTTTTTCCTCAGTCAGCTCTG
>NZ_JBRILW010000051.1:0-2401 GCF_052977125.1 Shewanella sp. 30m-14
TTTCGTATATACGCTGCGTGAAAAGAACGACTCCCGATGTCGATTAGATTATTGCTCCTGCATAATCGACACTTCCGCCATCCATGACGGTCGCCCGCCGCTGAGCTTGGCCAGAAACTGCATCCACGCGTTCTGGCATTCGGCAAATCCATTTGCTTTACTCTCCCGCTACGAAGGGCAGTTATATTGCTCCTGCAAAAACAGCATTTTGGTGGTCACCGCTTCTCCGTTTTCAAGTAATACCAATCCATCTTAACATCTAGTCATTGTCGCCCAGTCTCTAGGGCATAAAGACATTACTCTTTTTGTATCACTGATGAAGCAATTCCAAGCAACTGAACAAGCATCCACTATGTCTTCGTAACCTTGAAAGCTTCGATTGGGCAGATGATGCTGTCGTAACCAACTCCATACCTGTTCTATAGGATTTAGTTCTGGTAAATATGGTGGTAATTTTATAATGCTGTGATTGGTAAACTCATCTGCAATATCATTGGTATGCCAGCCCGCTCCATCTGTTACCACTACAGCATGCCTGCCGGATTTCGTTCTTTCTGCTATCTGAGATAGATGCTGACGCATGATGTCTTTACTCAAGTAAGGAACAATAATCGCTTCTGTCTCACCTGTTTGGGGGTTGACTGCACCGAAGAAGTCAGCATATTCAACTGTTGCTGACGTAAGGCTCTTGGTCGTGTGCCTCTTTTCGTCCATAAACGTGTAGTCGTGTACTACTGTCCAAAGCGAGCCTTATTTTGAAACCATTCCTTTTACAAATAGCTAGACTCGCTCAAGTGCAACACTACCAGGGATGCTAAGGATCGTTTCCAGTTGGAACTTTTTTAAAAGCTGCTTGGACTTCAATTGATTGTTTAGGATGTTTTGAGCGACTTGTTATCCAGCTAAAACCTAATTGTTCCAGCAACTTCTAAATCGCATTAGGATGGTAATCCACATTAAAGTTCTGCTGGATAAATTTGTGGAACGCGTCCTGCCGCCAGAGGAGCTTATGCATTGCTCTTCTATATAGCCATTAAGTTGCTGCTTTTGAGCCGCGGTCAAATAGCTATCGCGACCTTTATTCTTTTTGGCATCGAGTCCTTTTACGCCATTAGCAAGATATTTGGCGACCCAAGCATTAACGCAAGCACGGACAACTCTAAGTCTTAGGGCAACCTCTGTTCTGCTGTTTCCCTCCATAAAGAGTGCTACTGTGAGTCGTCGCATTCGTTTACGCAGTTTTTGGTCAGCTCTAGATAAAGCTAAGGTCTCTTCTGCGCTATAAGTTTTCAAATGAAAATACTGATTAAGAATGGTGCTTATATTAGATCACAACTCATTACTGATTGGTATAACCTCAAGTTCTAAGTACCCAAAGCAATCAATAGAGGCTCAAGGAGAGTTTAGAAAAATTCCAAATTAAAACGATCCTTAAGATCCCGAAATACCTCCCTTTAGATCGCATCGATATCTTGTTTCAGGATGAAGCAAGATGCTGGCAACAAAACACAACAGCTAAGATTTGTGCTAGAAAAGGTACCAGGACAAGGGTTGTACGCCAGCAGCATTTCGAATATACATACCTTTCTTGGCTCCGTATTTCCCAGCAGAGGTATAGGCCAAGTAATTGTGGTTCCATGGACAAGCAAAGAAGCAATAATCCTCCACTTAATACAGATCTCCGAAGTAACTGGCATCGATAGGCATGCTGTAATGATCATGGATGGTGCCGGTTGGCATGCAGACGGCATTGCAGATGAATTCACGAATGTCAGCATCATCAAATTACCGTCCTATTCACCAGAGCTTAATTAAATTGAACAAGGATGAGCGGAATGTGGCAACACAGCCTTGCTAATAGAGTTTTCAAAAATTATGACGACATTGTTGATAGCGTTTGTGAAGCTTTGAATACTTTTACTGAGAGTTCAGAGCGAGTGACAAAATTTCATTTTAGGGATTGGGTAATTATGCCACTACTGACCAGTTAATTTTCCAGTTTGGTATTAGTGATCTGATCCGTTTACGTGGCTGTTTTTCTGTTCTAGATAAAGCCAAAGTTTATTAAGCGCTGTGGTTTTTCAAAAAGGTAATGGCGGGAGTATCAACATTAGATCGCAACTCTTCAATGATTGGTAACAGGGATCTTTTGCTGTTGCATTTTATTACAGAGGGTGTTGGTTATGTGTGAGAGTAGTATTAGGTGACAGCTTATTGTCCATAAGCGTTAAGTTAGGCATTGTAAGGTTGTAAGTGATCCTTGGCTGATAACTTGGATTAGTGTACATATTCTATTGGCTGTATAGCTATTAAATTGGGTTACTGGTTACTGGTTACTGGTTACTGGTTACTGGTTACTGGTTACTGGTTACTGGTTACTGGTTACTGGTTACTGGTTACT
>NZ_JBRILW010000052.1:0-1826 GCF_052977125.1 Shewanella sp. 30m-14
CTTCTGCCACGGCGGCATTTTCAGCCGCAATACGTGCAGTCTCAGCTTGAGCCACTTGCTCTGCAGCAACTCTTTGAGCTTCAGCTTCTGCCACGGCGGCATTTTCAGCCGCAATACGTGCTGACTCAGCTTGAGCCACTTGCTCTGCAGCAACTCTTTGCGCTTCAGCTTGTGCCACGGCGGCATTTTCAGTCGCAATACGTACAGCCTCAGCTTGAGCCACTTGCTCTGCAGCAACTCTTTGCGCTTCAGCTTCTGCCACGGCGGCATTTTCAGTCGCAATACGTACAGCCTCAGCTTGGGCTATTTGCTCTGCTGCAACTCTTTGCGCTTCAGCCTGCTCAGCAGCAATACGTGCTGACTCAGCTTGAGCCACTTGCTCTGCTGCAATACGTTCAGCTTCTGCCTGCTCTGCAGCTAGGCGAGCCTCTTCTGCAACTCTTTGCGCTTCAGCTTGTTCGGCAGCAAGATGCTCAGCTTCAACTCTTGCTAACTCAAGTTTTTCAGCTTCTTCTAATTCAAGCTTTTCAGCTTCTAATTTCGCCGCTTCTACAGCCTGCGCTTCTTCTTTAGACTTATCCTTGCGGAACCAGGAAAAAAAACCTTTCTTTGCCATGTGTTATACCGGTGCTCAAATAGCTGTACATAAATGCATTAGGGTGGAGGACGTTATATCAAAAATCAGCTTAGATTACGCAGATAAAAGCAGCAAAACCGCCATTCATACGGATTCTAACAACGGCTTTTTACCTTTTAGCTGTGCTTTGATATAAAATAACGACCTGAATTCAGACGGCATAGTCTACCACTTTCTTTCATTAGGCAAAATCACGAGGACACCATGGTCAAAAAAAGACCTTCTAGCGGTCAAGTTAGGATTATTTCAGGCCAGTGGCGCTCTCGAAAGTTGCCCATTCATGACCTTGAAGGGCTACGCCCAACCACAGATCGCGTTAGAGAAACCCTATTTAACTGGATTGCTAACGATATTCGCGGTGCACGCGTACTCGACTGCTTTGCAGGGAGTGGCGCACTGAGCCTTGAATCACTGTCGCGATACGCAAGTTACGCGAAGATTTTTGAGCTACAAGCCCAGGCTGCGAAACAGCTCGTGGCCAACTTAGCCACGCTCAAGTGCGATAACGCAGATGTGATTAAAGGTGATAGCTTAGCCTTGCTGGCGAATAAACCTAGCGAAGGCTTCGATCTGGTTTTTATCGACCCACCTTTTAGAAAGTCACTCGCCGAGAAGAGTATTACGCTTATCGAGCAGCACGAATGGCTTAATGACAATGCACAGATCTACGTAGAAACAGAGAGTGAAATCGCGATGTTAACCGTACCCGCGAGCTGGAGTTTGCTAAAAGAGAAAAAAGCAGGCCAAGTGATCTATCGTTTGTATCAATACTCTGCAATAGCACTTGAAGAAGAAATTGATAATTCAAATAACGATGCACAGGAAACGAACTAAATGAAAGTTATGTTAATTCTAGGGAAAATCGTCACCGCATTTGCTTGGTTGATGATGCTATATAACATAGCTTTCCCCTTTGAAGGTGGCATTGCAGTGGCTCTTAATATTCTGTTTGTAATGACAATATTGATGCACTGCTTTCAAACCTTCATTTTCCACAGTTTATTTAGCCAACTTTTAACACTAAGAAAAAGCGATTATCTGCAGGTATTCCTATTCGGTGTATTTAGCTTACTGCAATACCGCAAACAAGTGTTAGATAAGCAGGTTAAAGCCTAGGTTCTAGGTTCTAGGTTCTAGGTTCTAGGTTCTAGGTTCTAGGTTCTAGGTTCTAGGTTCTAGGTTCTAGGTT
>NZ_JBRILW010000053.1:0-1713 GCF_052977125.1 Shewanella sp. 30m-14
TGCTGTGCCGTGTCAGTGGATGCGCATTATAGGGAAATTTGAGATCAGCGCAAGGGGGTTTTTCAATTAAATTAGAACAATCGAATCAAATGCATGATTAACAAACAACATGCATAAAGAACAAGCTAAAAGCACTCCGTTCCCCGATATTTTTCGGCTCTATCTATTAGGCAGCATCCACATTGTCGCAGCGATTATCTAAGTAAACCTATTGCTGTATGACTTAATATGACGCTGCTTGGTAGACGTATAAGTAAGCTAAAGCTCCAGCCAGAACCTTCAGACTTGCCTTATAACAGTTCCAGTTATTCGGTAATAATCAACCCGAGCGAATACTTTCTTAGGATGGTATGCACTTTAGGGCTAAGCAACTGCAATCAATCAACGATAAAAACTAACTAATATTTTAGACTTCAGCATTAAAGTTTAGCCTTCCAGCTACTAACTAATATTTATGTCCATGCCCAAAAAGCTATTCCATACAGTTAATACCTACCTATTAGAACTGAATAATGAGGAATTATGAGGAATAAAATACGATTAACCCCAATGAGCGAAAAGTGGTGCTCTAATGTAAGGCTTACAAATGAGCTTTATTCCTTTTGAATATTACGTCACGTAAGAGCTCTTAGTTTTATCAACAGCACTACGATTACTGGTAGCTGTTTTATTTCGAGGAAGTGTAGTTAAGTTCAAATCACTGAGTGACTAAAAGTTGCGCCTGGCAGCTCTAACACCTAGGTCGCAAAATATCTTGTAAACGGCACCAAATGATTAAATGCCAAAAAGAATAAAGGCCCTAAAAGCTATTTAACCTCAAACCAAAAGCAGCAACACATTACCTATGCGTAAGCAAAGTGCATGAGCTCTTCTGGAGGTTAGCTGCCAGGCTGACAGTTTAGCGAATTACTATCTGGTTTCAGCATGCAACTCGTTTTCACGAGTAAAATAGCAAGGTACAACTATAGGCGAAAAAAGGCGCGCAACCAAAAGCAGTGCATCCGCAGCAATTTAAATATGCTCACTACTTAGGTACTGACTGTCATACTAATGAAATCGCAGCGATATAGGGTATGACGATTATAGTGGAGGCATGTTCGATTGCTTGGAATGACTTCATCAGTGTAAGTAAAAGTAGTTTGTCACGCAGCCCAAGAGACTCAGCAATAATGACTAACTGTTAAGATGAAATGATATAACCGGTGTAGCAAGAAGAAACGAGCAGGAAATGAACTGATCAGTTCGCCCAGCGAGCACTTGGGACGAAAGTAAGCACTGTAAATACGAAGTATTTAGCCTTACTTCAACGCAGAAAAGCGCTAAGCACCAAAATGCTGTTATTACCGAAGCAATATAACGGCCTTAAAAACGGGAAAGACTGCTCAATGGCGTTGGGAGCTGTTCTTTTCAGCGTTCGCATATACGAAAAAAGCCCGTTGCGTTAGCAACGGGCTTTATCGCTTCTCTTTCGAGAATACTGTTTTGTCTTCTCTTTTACAAAAGTGAAAATAAAAGTGGCGCCTGGAAATGGCCAGCTTCGCGCTCATTAGCACATCGCTAAAGCGATATTCGCCCTACTATCACCTGGAAATGTGGCATGCTGTGCATGCGCTATTTGCTTGCCCCATGCTCGAGGGGTTTTCTTTCAAGGCTAAAACGAAAAAATCCCCAACACTGAGTGCTGGGGATTTATCGCTTCTCTTTCGAGAATAA
>NZ_JBRILW010000054.1:0-1188 GCF_052977125.1 Shewanella sp. 30m-14
CACTAGTACCCATAGCTTCGGTGTATTGCTTAGCCCCGTTAAATCTTCCGCGCAGGCCGACTCGACTAGTGAGCTATTACGCTTTCTTTAAATGATGGCTGCTTCTAAGCCAACATCCTAGCTGTCTAAGCCTTCCCACATCGTTTCCCACTTAGCAATAACTTTGGGACCTTAGCTGATGGTCTGGGTTGTTTCCCTTTTCACGACGGACGTTAGCACCCGCCGTGTGTCTCCCGTATAGTACTCATTGGTATTCGGAGTTTGCAAAGGGTTGGTAAGTCGGGATGACCCCCTAGCCTTAACAGTGCTCTACCCCCAATGGTATTCGTACGAGGCGCTACCTAAATAGCTTTCGAGGAGAACCAGATATCTCCGAGTTTGATTGGCCTTTCACCCCCAGCCACAAGTCATCACCGCATTTTTCAACATACGTGTGTTCGGTCCTCCAATTGATGTTACTCAATCTTCAACCTGCCCATGGCTAGATCACTCGGTTTCGGGTCTACACCTTGCAACTAAACGCGCAGTTAACACTCGGTTTCCCTACGGCTCCGCTATTCGCTTAACCTTGCTACAAAATGTAAGTCGCTGACCCATTATACAAAAGGTACGCAGTCACGGTCTCAAGAACCGCTCCCACTGCTTGTACGTATACGGTTTCAGGTTCTATTTCACTCCCCTCACAGGGGTTCTTTTCGCCTTTCCCTCACGGTACTGGTTCACTATCGGTCAGTCAGGAGTATTTAGCCTTGGAGGATGGTCCCCCCATGTTCAAACAGGATGTCACGTGTCCCGTCCTACTCGTTTTCACGTAAAGTTAGTTTTCATGTACGGGGCTATCACCCTGTGCCGCTGTGCTTTCCAACACATTCCACTAACACCCTCTACGCTTAAGGGCTAATCCCCGTTCGCTCGCCGCTACTAGGGGAATCTCGGTTGATTTCTTTTCCTCCGGGTACTTAGATGTTTCAGTTCCCCGGGTTCGCCTCACTACACTATGTATTCATGTAGTGATACATGCTTATGCATGTGGGTTTCCCCATTCGGACATCGTTAGCTCAAATGCTTGTTACTAGCTCGCCAACGCTTTTCGCAAGTTACTACGTCCTTCATCGCCTCTGACTGCCAAGGCATCCACCATATACGCTTAGTCACTTAACCATACAACCCAAATAAGTCTCTATGAGA
>NZ_JBRILW010000055.1:0-1032 GCF_052977125.1 Shewanella sp. 30m-14
CCCCGATAGATTGGTGGCCACCGGCGTCATCACTGCAACCGATGTCGATAACAATGACGTACTCAGCCTCGACAGCAGTTATAACGACGATATCAATTGGCAAAATGGCGCCAATGCAACGCTATCAGCCCAACAAATCAGCGATATTATCGCCAGCTTTAGCCTGGATAACGATGATATGGGCTGGACCTACGATATCGATAACGACCTGCTTAATTTCTTAGCCGAAGGCGATGTGATCACCCTAAGTTTTGATGTCACTGTAACTGACAGTAACGGTGCCTTTGATACTGAAACAGTGACCATTACCATTAACGGTAGTAACGACGGTCCCGTTATCACTCCAGATCCCGAAAACCAGGCCGGTGAAGTCATTGAGGCCGGCGTACAGCCTGGCGGTAATACCACGGAAAATGGGATTGTCATGGTTGCCGGGGATTTAGATGCCATCGATCCCGATGCCGGAGATACTGACAATCTCACCTGGTCTTTTACACCTCAACCGAGTGACTACGGTACATTCAGTATCGATCCCGACACCGGTACTTGGCAGTATCTGCTCAATGAGAGCGACGCCGATGACAGCCTGGTTAACCAGTTAGCCTATGGCGAAAGCAGAACCGAGATCTACACTGTCGTAGTGACCGATAGTAACGGCCTAACAGACACCCAGCAAGTCACCATCACCATTACTGGTACCAACGATATTCCTGAGCTCAGTGCAACCCAATCTGGCACTGTGACTGAGGATATGATTGATGTCGCCCCCGATAGATTGGTGGCCACCGGCGTCATCACTGCAACCGATGTCGATAACAATGACGTACTCAGCCTCGACAGCAGTTATAACGACGATATCAATTGGCAAAATGGCGCCAATGCAACGCTATCAGCCCAACAAATCAGCGATATTATCGCCAGCTTTAGCCTGGATAACGATGATATGGGCTGGACCTACGATATCGATAACGACCTGCTTAATTTCTTAGCCGAAGGCGATGTGATCACCCTAAGTTTTGATGTCACTGTAAC
>NZ_JBRILW010000056.1:0-964 GCF_052977125.1 Shewanella sp. 30m-14
GAGTTCAGAGCGAGTGACAAAATTGTGTTCTAGGGATTGGGCAAGTGTGACCAGTTAATTTTCCAGTTTGGTATAAGTGGATAAGCCACCTAAAATAGGTAGCTCTATTCTGGGTACGTTAGCGCTCAGTGTTCTAAAAACACCCGACGCCATACATGGCACTCAAGGATAAGTATTCCCTCTAGAGTAAGCCCTGTTACTCTTATCCTATAAAGTGTATGTGACTTCTCACGGCCAAATTTGGGAGTGCATCAGGAAGTGACCTACGAACCACATCAATGCGGGAAGTGTCTATTATCCAGGAGTATATAAACGCCTGTAGTTCGCGCACGCCAGATCAAACACACAGGGGCAAAGCAAGGTGTTCTGAATACGTAGCATTCAGACTAGCTTGTTCGCGGAGAAGCTTGTCTTCGTAGTTGGGGCAAGGCATAAGGCCTTCAATGACATCCTTGTCATCATGGCATTTGTTAGCCCTAAACGTCAGGTGTGCCAAATGCCTGAAACGCATGGACGCGGTTTCTGGCCAAGCGCAGCTGCGTGGCAACATAGAGGGAGTGTCCTTTCGTATATGCGCCTGGAAATGGCCAGCTTCGAGCATGCCGCCATGGATGGCGGTAATTAGAATAACGCAGGAGCAGTTATCGAAGCTCTCCGCGTTGACCCACATGGATGTGGGCAATGTCGAAAATGTCAGGAACAGTTTTCTACCTGACCATGCATCAAACTTCGTTTGATAAGCACAAGGGCTTCACCCTACTATTTATTATGCCCTCTGGGTGCACATGATTTGAAGCATGCTTCGAATGCACTCTCTATACCCCCATGTTCGTTTGGTCAATTCTCGTAATAAAGAGTCCAGACAAAAACGAAAAAAGCCCGTTGCGTTAGCAACGGGCTTTATCGCTTCTCTTTCGAGAATAATTTGGCGCCTGGAAATGACCTACTCTCACATGGGGAGACC
>NZ_JBRILW010000058.1:0-819 GCF_052977125.1 Shewanella sp. 30m-14
GGCCCCTGAATCGGGGTTCGGGACAGTGCCTGGTGGGTAGTTTGACTGGGGCGGTCTCCTCCCAAAGAGTAACGGAGGAGCACGAAGGTTGGCTAAGTACGGTCGGACATCGTACGGTTAGTGCAATGGCATAAGCCAGCTTAACTGCGAGACATACACGTCGAGCAGGTACGAAAGTAGGTCATAGTGATCCGGTGGTTCTGTATGGAAGGGCCATCGCTCAACGGATAAAAGGTACTCCGGGGATAACAGGCTGATACCGCCCAAGAGTTCATATCGACGGCGGTGTTTGGCACCTCGATGTCGGCTCATCACATCCTGGGGCTGAAGTCGGTCCCAAGGGTATGGCTGTTCGCCATTTAAAGTGGTACGCGAGCTGGGTTCAGAACGTCGTGAGACAGTTCGGTCCCTATCTGCCGTGGGCGTTGGATGATTGAAGGAAGCTGCTCCTAGTACGAGAGGACCGGAGTGGACGAACCGCTGGTGTTCGGGTTGTCATGCCAATGGCATTGCCCGGTAGCTACGTTCGGAATCGATAACCGCTGAAAGCATCTAAGCGGGAAGCGAGTCCTAAGATGAGTCATCCCTAGGAATTTAATTCCTCTAAAGAGCCGTTCGAGACTAGGACGTTGATAGGCAAGGTGTGTAAGCGTTGTGAGGCGTTGAGCTAACTTGTACTAATGACTCGTGAGGCTTAACCATACAACCCTAATGGGTTTTATGAGACTGATGTTTTTACATCATCAAAATTAGAATAACTCTGAAAAGAGTGACGCTTAATGTAGTGTAGACTCAATAACTAATTTCAATTACTTGCTT
>NZ_JBRILW010000059.1:0-774 GCF_052977125.1 Shewanella sp. 30m-14
ATCGCCTCTGACTGCCAAGGCATCCACCATATACGCTTAGTCACTTAACCATACAACCCAAATAAGTCTCTATGAGACGTACTCGTTGTCTTGAGCGGGTAAGCTCAACACAGCCGTACTGTAACTAATGGTTTCTACTTTCGCCAAAATTAGAATTTTTTACTCACTCCCTCACAAATAAATGTGAAGCAGTAAGCCAAGACACTTAATGTTAAGTGTTTTTAGAACTCAATTTTTTAATTTCGCGCTAATCCTATAAATAACAACACGATAAATCGCAGTCGTTATCCCTTTCAGATTAACACTATCAGCTTTCCAAATTTTTAAAGAGCGGGCTTAAAAAAGCCAAAGATAAATTCTGCATTTATCTTTGGCATCTCTAACCAGTGCATGAGCTTACAATTTCAGCAAAAAAGTAAGTAAATGGTGGAGCTATGCGGGATCGAACCGCAGACCTCCTGCGTGCAAGGCAGGCGCTCTCCCAGCTGAGCTATAGCCCCATTTACATGCAGTCAAACAAATTTACGTTAATACAAAACCCTTGTTTAGGAGAAAACAAAGATTTTGGTGGGTCAGAGTGGACTTGAACCACCGACCTCACCCTTATCAGGGGTGCGCTCTAACCAGCTGAGCTACAGACCCAACGTAATTTGCTCTTTCTTTACGACAAGCATATCTGTGTGAACACTCAACAACTATTAAGTTAGTCGTATAGGTAAGGAGGTGATCCAGCCCCAGGTTCCCCTAGGGCTACCTTGTTACGACTTCACCCCA
>NZ_JBRILW010000060.1:0-740 GCF_052977125.1 Shewanella sp. 30m-14
CCGTATACTTCCTCTTGCGAGTTTGCACAGTACTGTGTTTTTGATAAACAGTTGCAGCCACCTGGTATCTGCGACTCTCGGCAGCTTAAGGAGCAAGTCCCATCACCGCTAAGAGCGTACCTTCTCCCGAAGTTACGGTACCATTTTGCCTAGTTCCTTCAGCCGAGTTCTCTCAAGCGCCTTGGTATTCTCTACCCGACCACCTGTGTCGGTTTGGGGTACGATTCCTACTAACCTGAAGCTTAGAAGATTTTCCTGGAAGCATGGCATCAACTACTTCATCACCTTAGTGACTCGTCATCAGTTCTCAGTCTTGCAATTTAATGCGTGTTCCCGGATTTGCCTAAGAACACAACCTACAACCTTAAACGCGGACAACCAACGCCGCGCTAGCCTAGCCTTCTCCGTCTCTCCATCGCAGTTAGCAGAAGTACGGGAATATTAACCCGTTTCCCATCGACTACGCCTTTCGGCCTCGCCTTAGGGGTCGACTCACCCTGCCCCGATTAACGTTGGACAGGAACCCTTGGTCTTTCGGCGAGGGGGTTTTTCACCCCCTTTATCGTTACTCATGTCAGCATTCGCACTTCTGATACCTCCAGTGTGGGTTACCCCTTCACCTTCAACGGCTTACAGAACGCTCCTCTACCGCACTAGTGTAAACACTAGTACCCATAGCTTCGGTGTATTGCTTAGCCCCGTTAAATCTTCCGCGCAGGCCGACTCGACTAGTGAGCTAT
>NZ_JBRILW010000061.1:0-716 GCF_052977125.1 Shewanella sp. 30m-14
ATTAAGTTAGTCGTATAGGTAAGGAGGTGATCCAGCCCCAGGTTCCCCTAGGGCTACCTTGTTACGACTTCACCCCAGTCATGAACCACACCGTGGTAAACGCCCTCCCGAAGGTTAAGCTATCTACTTCTGGTGCAGCCCACTCCCATGGTGTGACGGGCGGTGTGTACAAGGCCCGGGAACGTATTCACCGTGACATTCTGATTCACGATTACTAGCGATTCCGACTTCACGGAGTCGAGTTGCAGACTCCGATCCGGACTACGACCGGCTTTGTGAGATTAGCTCCACCTCGCGGCTTCGCAACCCTCTGTACCGACCATTGTAGCACGTGTGTAGCCCTACTCGTAAGGGCCATGATGACTTGACGTCGTCCCCACCTTCCTCCGGTTTATCACCGGCAGTCTCCCTAAAGTTCCCACCATTACGTGCTGGCAAATAAGGATAAGGGTTGCGCTCGTTGCGGGACTTAACCCAACATTTCACAACACGAGCTGACGACAGCCATGCAGCACCTGTCTCAGAGTTCCCGAAGGCACTAAGCTATCTCTAGCGAATTCTCTGGATGTCAAGAGTAGGTAAGGTTCTTCGCGTTGCATCGAATTAAACCACATGCTCCACCGCTTGTGCGGGCCCCCGTCAATTCATTTGAGTTTTAACCTTGCGGCCGTACTCCCCAGGCGGTCTACTTAATGCGTTAGCTTGAGAGCCCAGTG
>NZ_JBRILW010000062.1:0-647 GCF_052977125.1 Shewanella sp. 30m-14
AGTCCCGTCCGCTCCGCCAACATTAAGACGAAAGCCTCTGCAGTAATGCAGAGGCTTTTTTCGTTTTGTAATATTTGATAATTTAGCCGTGACGTCGCGGATGAATCCGCCCCAGCTACGCTTAGCGTTCGTAAGCTCACAGCTATCGCTGTACTCACCCACAAACATTACGAAAAAGCCCTGCTAGTAATAGCAGGGCTTTTTCGTATCTGTTATTTAAAGAAAATTTCAGTGATATGCGTAAGCACTTTGCTAAAGGAGCGGTCACCCTCAACCATCCATGGGTTTCGTGACATTTTTGCATCCATGCACTTCGTAGCTCAGTTGGACTGAGATTGTTCCAGAGAATCTCTAGAATTCACTCCATCCATGGAGTTCTTAGGGCATTTCATTAGAGATAGTCGGGCCTGTCACGCTGGGGGCGCGGGTTCATCTCTTGATAAGATCAAGACCTCCCCAGCTTCGCATTCATAAGCTCATCGCTACGCGACATTCACCCACAAACATAAAGATGAAAGCCTATGCACTGCTTATTAAAAAGAATGCAGAGGATTTTTCGTTTAGCGTCAATAATACCAAACTGGAAAATTAACTGGTCACACTTGCCCAATCCCTAGAACACAATTTTGTCACTCGCTCTGAACTCT
>NZ_JBRILW010000063.1:0-630 GCF_052977125.1 Shewanella sp. 30m-14
TTAAAGTTATCCATAACCACAAATGAAGAGAATACGATGAATGCAATTAGATCATGTTTTTACTTAGATTGGTATTATTTCCAAACCACCCACTAGACTCTTGCTCCTTTGAAAAACCAAGTGTTCTGTTTGCTACTAGAGCGTACAACAAAAAAACCTGATTTATACTAATCAATAAAGAGTTGTGATCTAATCTAGGTATCACAAACAACCCGTATTCCCCTTTTAAAAAACTACAGCGCTGAAGAAGCTTTGGCTTTATCTAGAGCAGAAAAAGATCCACGTAAACGGATCGGTTTACGGAGCGAACACATGTGGGTGAAAGTAAGTCGCTATAAATAAGCAGTATTTAGCATTGCTTGAAGGCAGAGAAGTGGTGACCGTCAAAATGGTAAAATGCTGTTATTGCAGGAGCAATATAACAGCCTTCGAAGCGAGAGAGTCCGTTCAGTAACGGGGTACGTAGGGATTTGTTTTTTTCGCGAAACGCATATACAAAAAAGCCCGTTGCATTAGCAACGGGCTTTTTTGCTTCTCTTTCGAGAATAATTTAGCGCCTGGAAATGACCTACTCTCACATGGGGAGACCCCACACTACCATCGGCGATATTGCGTTTCACTTCTGAGTTC
>NZ_JBRILW010000064.1:0-579 GCF_052977125.1 Shewanella sp. 30m-14
CTTTCGCTGGCCTACATATCACGTCACTCTTCAATAAAAGAATTGGTTGCGGGAGCTGGATTACTTTTTACAAAAGCGTGGCAACGACCTTCGCCCTAGCTTTTATAAAAAGTTGAGCCCGACGAGCAAGTAAACTGCACCATCCAAATTCATAACCTTATAAAGAACGGTAAATCGCAGGTACAAAAAAACCAGCTTTCGCTGGCCTACATATCACGTCATTCTTCAATAAAAGAATTGGTTGCGGGAGCTGGATTTGAACCAACGACCTTCGGGTTATGAGCCCGACGAGCTACCATACTGCTCCATCCCGCGTCCATATTGACGCTAATAACTGTTTTAATTCTGTTATAAAAGAATTGGTTACGTAAGATGGATTACTTTTTACAAAAGCGTGGCAACGACCTTCGCCCTTCTTTTATAAAGAGTTGAGTTCGAGTAGCTTTTATACTGCTCCATCCCGCGTCCATATTGACGCTAATAACTGTTTTAATTCTGTTACAAAAGAATTGGTTGCGGGAGCTGGATTTGAACCAACGACCTTCGGGTTATGAGCCCGACGAGCTACCATACTGCTCC